>JBGZBP010000034.1:0-3873 GCA_041844735.1 Bacillota bacterium | reverse complement strand
TGCTTGTTCTTTCGTTGTTTCTCGAAGAAAATGTAAAATCGCATCTTCGATCACCGATACTTTGTCAAAACTTGACTTTACATTTTTCATCCGGCAAGTATTACACATCAATCGCTTGTACTTTGTAACGAATATGGAATGCCCACACTCTTTGCAAAACAGGAAGCCTTAGGCTGTCTGGCACCATCTGACTTGGGCTTGTTATAATTCTCATGTTCTATAATGTCATACTTTCCCTTAACCTGTGCAATATAGAGATTAGAAGCCTTCATTCCATTATTATGTTCCGCCACGTATTTTTTAATCTCCTCGTAAGGAGCCTTGGTGTGTCTTTATAGTGCATCCTTAGGACAATTCTTGACGCACTCCATGCACAAAATACACTCCGTCCCGTTCTTTCGTTTCCTTGAATTGTCTGTCACATCAACATCCATAGGACATACACGTTTGCATTTACCGCACGAGATACACTTGCTTGTATCACATTTTACTCTCAGCAGAGAAAAATAACTCATAGGTTTCAGAAATACGGTTATAGGACAAATATATTTACAAAAAGCTCTGTTGTCCTTAAATACGAAAGCAAGAGCAATACCTATGCCATAGTACGCCAAATTTCCAATGATAAATGCCCGGAATATGATTCGCTCTATGTTGCCAACCTTTGCGAAGAATAGTGTTGCAACAAAAACAGGTGAGACAGCAAAAATAATATATCTTATCCATACGATACTTCTTCTCGGAGACTTCGGTACCTTGTATGGCAGAAAATCCAAAACCATTGCCGTCCAGCAGGCATATCCGCACCATCCACGGCCAAACACAAGTGGCCCGAATATTTTTGCAACAGCATAATGGATCGTTGCCGCCTCAAAAACACCTATGAACAGATAGTACCAGAAGCCCTCGAGCTGCATATTCTCATTGCAAATTAGTCCAAGATAAATAAGCATATACAGACCTACAAGAAGTTGTACGATTCGTCGGGCGTGTTTATACTTCCTGATAAACAAGAAAACACCCAGCGATACAGAAAGTCCGATGTAGCTGAAATTGAAGAGATAAAAGACATTGCCCTTTGTCAGGCACAATGCAATCGCTACCGCTTCAAATATGGCAAGCATAAAAATCGGTGCTAAATATTTCTTCAAATCATCATCTCCATCCGGCAAAGCCTCCTACATCTAAATCACAGCTTCAACCTTACCACAAAAACATCCAAACCACTACCTCAATCATCTGACATCTAAACCGCCAACTCACCTCCCGCACATTTCCTTTGATATGTTCTGTTGAAGCGATTTTTGCGGTCAATTTCATACTCCGCCGCTGACGGTTAAATGCCCGAAAGGCCCGTAAATACGGCACTTTTTCGGCGATCGCCCCCGAACCCTTGACATCAAACAGACAGTCTCCACATGTATCAAGACTACCCTGATGATAACGATACATCAAGACAGGTGTCTGTTCACTCATTGCGTAATGGAAGTTAGTAAAGAGAATCCTGTACGAGCATGGGAGTTCAAGTTCCAAAAAACCTTGGACTTATTGGGTACATCTTTTCACAAAGTCATCAATCAATCTATTTACAATCTGTGGTTGGTCGCTATTAGAATTATGCCCGGCATTATCAATCCATTTTATAGTTTTTCCAGTATTTTTCTCATATGCTTTTAAGTATCGTATACAAGAACCGGCTCGATCCATTTTTCCACATATAGTCATATGCGGTGACTTTATTTCATAAGCCAAGTTTTTCTCTATAGCTTTTGCTAAAATTCTATACCCGTGTCCAACAAGCTGAGAATATCTTTCTTGATTTCCATCATAAACCATCATCATCTCAAGCATTAACTTTATTCCATATTCAGTTGTTGATACGCCTTTAGTGCCTGCTCTCAAGAGTGCCTTCCATGGATATATTCTATAAATCAGTTCCAGATTTTTTAACAGCCATAACTCCAGTGCTGTATAATACTGTCTTTGAAGGGGTGGAGAATCAATCATAACAAGTCCTTTAAGTTCTTCAGAAAACAATTCTGCATAAGCCTGTCCTAAATATCCTCCCATTGATTGTCCGATTAATATCGGATTTTCAATTTTCTCTTTCTTTAATATCTCATTCAACCATTTTGCCTTATCAGATAAATCAAAATCGAAAATAAAAGGATATGATGAGGCATGTCCGGGTGCATCCCAAACAAATATGTTATATTTATTCTCAAAATACTCTATCTGTTTATCAAAAAGTCTATGATCAGCAGTAAGTCCAGGTAAAAATACAAGAGCGACTTTTGATTGTTCATCAAAATCATTTATCCAGTAGTGAATCACCCCTAATGAAGTTTCATATGATTTTTCAAGCATAATTATCCCTTTACAAATTCCAAGTTATCTGTCTAAACTTGTTTCATCCATCAGGAAATCCATGATTCCCAGCCTCAGTATCCCGCTTTCGTCAGTCCAACTTTTCCCATATGATTTTGAAATTATAATTTTCTTAAAGGAATCGTCGATTGCCTTCAGCGGTCTAAGTTCTGTGGCTGTCTTGCTCTCATCATCCATGTTCAGCGCAGACTGAATATAATATTTTTTGCTCCCTTTTCGAGCAATAAAATCCACTTCCAGGTTCTTTTGCGTGCGCTTTCCGTTTTGACCTTGTTCCACGACATCTACATTCCCGACATCAACCAAAAAGCCTCTGACACGCAACTCATTATATACAACATTTTCCATGATATGCGTTTCTTCCTGCTGCCTTAGCTCCAGCCTGACATTTCTCAATCCGATGTCACAGCAATAGAATTTTGACGGATAATCGAAATACCGCTTGCCTTTGATATCATATCTTTCCGCCTTGGAAAAAAGAAAGCAGTCCGTCAGATAGGAAAGATACATGCTAATCGTCTCCGAATCTGTTTTTATTCCTTTCCTACTGTTTACCGTTCTCGCTATTTTGCTAGAATTTGTCAGAGATCCGACAGATGAACAAAGACTGCTCGTAAGCTCCCGAAGCACGCCCGGAAGGCGAATTTCATAGCGTTCCTCAATATCCTTAAAATAAATTTCCTCGAAAAGCTCAATGAGATACGAATATTTTTCTTCATCGCTATCTAACCGAAGCAGATAAGGCATACCTCCATACATAATATATTCATCGTAGGCATCACGCTTATTCTTACCCGAAAATGTTAAATATTCATAGAAAGATAAAGGAAAAACTTGAATCGTATCGCCTCTCCCGCGAAATTCAGTGGAGACATCCTTAGAAAGCAGCTTGGAATTGCTGCCTGTCACATATATGTCAACATTTTTCATGTGCAGAAAACCGTTTAGAACACTGTACAATCTGATCGGTTCGTTGGTTTTTTTTAGTTCGCCTCTTGAAATTGCAAATTGTATCTCATCAAGAAGAAGGTAGTATTTTTCACCGTTATCACTGCATACTTTGTGAACATATTCCGAAAGTTTATATGGATTGCGAAATTCATTATTTGTATCATCATCCAGGGCTATGGAAATAATATTGCTTTTAGGCGTTCCGGTTTCAAGCAGATGCTTTCGAAACAGCTCAAATAACACCGTACTTTTACCGCATCTTCTTACTCCGGTGATCACTTTAATTCTGCCATTCCACTTTTTTCTGATAATAGCATCTGTATATCTATCTCTACTAAAAATCATATATCTCGCCTCGCAATTCGCTCGTTATGTCGACTAAATTCCGATTAGATTATATGGCGATCGTATTCAAAAGTCAATCGTTATGTCGACTAAATTCCGAATACGCTATATATTTCAAATATCCTTATGTTTTTACCTCATCCCTTGACATCAAGCAGATAGTCTCAACATGAGATTTTTAGGCTATTT
>JBGZBP010000033.1:0-4648 GCA_041844735.1 Bacillota bacterium | reverse complement strand
TTGAAAAATCATCAGTTTTTATATATACTGAGTAGGTATAAATGCATAGAAATTAACTTGAAAGAGTTGATATATATTTTGGAGGATTTTCAAGTGGCTAAATATTTAGTTAAAAAGAGCTGTCCGTTGACAGGATCGGTGTCCATTAGTGGATCTAAGAATGCAGTTTTGCCTATATTGGCGGCTACACTATTGACAGATGAAAAATGTGAAATAACGGATGTGCCTAAACTGAGAGATGTTAATGTGATGTGCAGACTCTTGGAGTTTATGGGAGCGAATGTGAATGCAGCCCTGAATGATAATAAAGTTACCACTGAGATAAAGGATATAAAGAGTGTTGAAGCACCTTACGACCTGGTGAAAAAAATGAGAGCATCCATACTCGTTATGGGTCCGTTATTGGCAAGGACGGGTAGTGCAAAGATAGCGTTGCCCGGAGGATGTGCAATAGGGGCAAGACCCATTGATTTGCATCTCAAAGGATTTGAAGCGCTGGGTGTTAAAATTGTAGAACAAAACGGATATATTGAAGCAAATGCGGAAAAGCTGGTCGGATGTGATGTGTATCTTGATTTCCCCAGCGTAGGGGCTACGGAAAACATAATGATGGCAGCAGTTTTGGCAGAGGGGACTACAGTTATTGAAAATGTAGCTGAGGAACCTGAAATAGTAGACTTAGCCAATTTTTTGAACCAAATGGGAGCTAAAATTAAAGGAGCGGGCACTGATACCATTAAAATTGAAGGGGTTGAAAAACTGCATGGAGCAAGACATGTAGTGATTCCTGATAGAATAGAAACAGGTACATTCATGGTAGCAGCAGCAATCACAAGAGGAGATATTCTCATAAAAAATGTTGTTCCGGACCATGTTAAACCTATAATAGCCAAGTTGAAAGAGTGTGGTGTTGAGATAGAAGATACGGATGAAGGAATGAGGGTCGTAGCCAATAGAAATGAGCTGAGAGCGACAGATATTAAGACATTGCCGTATCCCGGATTTCCGACAGATATGCAGTCACAATTTATGGCGTTGCTGACAACGGTTGAAGGTACAAGTATAGTGATTGAAACAGTGTTTGAAAACAGATATATGCACATAGGTGAACTTGCAAGAATGGGTGCAAATATAAAAATCGACGGCAAAAGTGCAATGATTAACGGGAAAAACGACTTAATGGGCGCAGAGGTAATTTCCACAGATTTACGTGCAGGAGCTGCATTGGTACTGGCAGGACTTTTTGCAGAAGGACAAACAGAGATTTCAGAAATTTACCATATTGAAAGAGGGTACGAAGACTTTGTGGAAAAGTTTAAGGGTCTTGGTGCCAATATAATGAGAATAGACGATTAGGGAGATATTTTACATAAGGGAAAGAGCAAAACTTTTGCAGGTGCGAAAGGGTTGCTCTTTTTAAAGCGGACAGGGGGATGATGCTATGGAATTGATGAAGCGAAATGAGGTAAATATTCAAGATACGTGGGATATAACACATATCTATGAAAGTGTAGATATGTGGGAGCGGGATATTGAATTATTGAAGCAGAAAACTTACGACTTTGCAGATAGTTACGGCAAATATTTAAATACTATTGAAGCCTTCAAATCCGCCCTGTCGGATCTGAATGAGATAATGAGCATCTTGAGCAGGGTGCAGCATTATGGTGAACTGCTGATTTCTACGGATGCAACTGATGCCGATAATGTGAGATTATCCAGAAAATCAGAGGATGTGTTTACATTTGTTACCAGCAAGATAAGCTTTTTTTATTCTTCGATTCGAGACTTATCCGATGAGGATTTAGATAAAATAAGCAGTGAGATGAAGGGATATAGAGGGTTTATAAGAGGTATTAAAAGGACTAAGAAAATAAAGTTGGGGGCGGAAGCGGAGCAAGTGTTGGCAACATTAAGTCCTGTTTTCAACTCTCATGAAAATATATACCAGATGGCAAGAATTTGCGATATGGATTTTGGAGAATTTGAAGCTGACGGGAAAAAATATCCATTGAGTTTTTCTCTATATGAAGATGATTATATGTATTCAGCAGACAAAGCAGTAAGGAGAGCTGCATTTGAGAAATTCTCGTCAGTTTTGGACAGATATAAAAACACTATAGCGGAAGTATATTATTCTAGGGTGAAAACGGAGAAAATGTTTTCGCAACTTAGAGGATTTGACAGTGTTATTGATTACTTGCTATATGAGCAGGAAGTGGATAGGGAACTGTTTGACAGGCAAATAGATATCATAATGAACAAATTTGCTCCCGTGATGAGAAAATATGCAAAATGTTTGAAAGAATATATAGGACTTGAAGAAATCAGATATTCCGATCTCAAAATTGATATTGACAGAAATTATTCAATGACTGTGAGCATTGATGAAGCGGAAAACCTGGTAAGAGAAGCAGTTGAGCCTCTTGGGGATGATTACGGCAATATGATTATGAAATACAGAAAGGAGAGATGGGTTGACTTTCCTTTGAACTTGGGTAAAGAAACGGGAGGATTTGCAACGATGCCGGCGGGAGTACATCCATATGTGCTGATGTCATGGACTGACAATCTGTCGGGAGTTTATACATTGATTCATGAATTGGGGCATTGCGGGCAGTTTATACTTACAGACAAAAATAACTCTCTTTTGGATTCGGAGCCGAGTTTGTACCTGTCGGAAGCCCCGTCCACTTTTAATGAGCTTCTTTTTACCGACATGCTTATAAGAAGAGCAGAGAGGGAGGGCGACCGTCGTCTGCTGGGATATGCAGTATCAAAATTGTTATCCGATACATATTTTCATAATTTTGTTACACATTTATTGGAAGCGGCATATCAGAGAGAAGTTTATATTTTGATAGATAAGGGAGAGGCATTTGATGCTGAAACATTATCTGAGATCAAACGAGATATTTTGAAGAAATTTTGGGGTGATACCGTAGTAATAGATGAGGGAGCATCTCTTACGTGGATGAGACAGAGACATTACTATATGGGATTGTATTCATATACATATTCAGCAGGCCTCACTATAGCAACAGAAGCATTTTTAAATATAAAGAGCGGAAGCGACGAGGCACGTGAAAAATGGATCGAATTTCTTAAAGTCGGAGGGAGCATGACACCATTTGAAGCTGCGGGTATAGCGGGGGTAGATATAAGGACGGACAAGCCTCTTCTAAATACGATTGATTATTTGGATAAAATGTGTGACAAGATGATAGATATATATCTTAATGAAAAATAATGGAATAAAAGGATATAAAGTGTTTAATATTCGGAAGGATGGCTATATATATATCAAGTTTATGAATTCGGGGTTGCACATAAATTAGGAAAGAGGATATTTGATATGATTACTATTACGAGTGAAAACTTTAAAAAAGAGGTGCTTGAGGCTGAAGAACCTGTTCTGCTGGATTTTTGGGCGGAATGGTGTGGGCCGTGTAATATGTTGTCTCCTGTGATTGATGAGATAGATAGGGAGTACAGCGATATTAAGGTTGGAAAAATCAATGTAGATGAGCAGAATGAGCTGGCTAAGCAGTTTGGGATAATGATGATTCCTACAGTGGTGTTGATGAAAGATGGAAAGATTGTAGAAAAATCTATAGGACCGAAGCCTAAGAAGGAATTGGTGGCGTTATTTAAGAAATAGTTTGAGGGTGTTTCTAAAATACGGACATGATTTTATAAAATAACAACTTAAAATATTAAAAATAAAAGCTCATGGATGTTCTGTAATTCCATGAGCTTTTGTCATTATTTATATAATGCTATATTAAAGAAACTTGCTTTCGATATTCAAATATTTTTTGATATCATTGCTTAGAGCATTGAGTTCGTCGGGGGATATGGCTTGCATACCGTCGCTCAATGCGTTTTCAGGATGGGGATGAGTCTCAACCATTATACCGTCTGCACCTGCGGCGATTGCCGCCTTTGACATAGGTCTTACCAATTCAGATAGACCGGTAGCATGAGAAGGATCGGCGACTATCGGAAGATTGGTTCTGTTTTTTAAATAAGCAATGGAAGAAATATCGAAAGTGTTGCGAGTGGCAGTTTCAAAAGTTCTTATACCTCTCTCGCACAAAATTATATTTGTATTTCCTGTATTTATGATATATTCGGCGCTTAGAAGCAGCTCCTCTATAGTTGATGAAAAACCTCTCTTTAAAAGTACGGGCTTACCCGTTTTTCCTACAGCATTAAGCATAGGAAGATTCTGCATATTTCTGGCACCTATCTGTATTATATCGACATTTTTAAAAAGTTCTATGTGATCGGTTGACGGTAATTCCGTAACCACAGGCATATTAAGTTCTTTAGATATGGATATGAGCATTTCAAGCCCTGCATCGCCAAGACCGCTGAAGCTGTAAGGAGATGTTCGCAATTTGTATGCCCCTGCTCTTAAAATATTTGCACCGCTATTTTTTGCGGACAAAAGGGCGGTATAGAGTTGTTCATAGGACTCAACGGCGCAAGGACCCGCCATAAAGGCGAAGGCACCGTCACCTATCTTTACGTCCGATACCGTGACCTGACTTGGCAGTGATTTATCTAAAACTTTTAATTTATCGATTCCCAAAATCTTACCTCTTCATTCTACTCAAAATAAAGTATAAATTAACACATATAT
>JBGZBP010000032.1:0-40266 GCA_041844735.1 Bacillota bacterium | reverse complement strand
CTCTCCGTTGTTCTTGGTATGGATAGATTCGTGGAGGAGAATAAATTAAAATGTTGGCTAAAAAAATTCTAAAAACTTTCGGACTGATTTTATTGACCTCCGTACTTTTTATGACCTTTATTATTTTTTACATTTTCTGATTGGAGCTGTTGAGCGGGCTCGAACCGCCGAACCTCTTCCTTACCAAGGAAGTGCTCTACCTGCTGAGCTACAACAGCATGCAGAGTTATTTTACTATATACCGTCCCAACCTGTCAAGATTTTCAATTTGCACCGGTCTACAGTTAAAAAGCTGCCCCTCCATAATATATTTATTTATATATGTGAATGTCTACTTCATGCCGTTCCTCTGCATCATAGCCTCATAAAGAACGACACAGCATGCATTAGATGCATTCAAAGAATTAACCTTGCCTCTCATAGGAATAGACAGATTGAAATCGGCACTTTCCTTTATGAGTCTGCCGACACCTCTGCCCTCGCTGCCGACAACGATTGCCAGCCCTCCTCTCATATCTTGCCTTGTAAAAATTTCTCCGTCCATGTCAAGCGTCGCTACCCAGATGCCTTTCTCCTGCAGCTGTTTTACAGTTCGCACCAAATTCCCTACCTTGGCACATGGTACATACTCAACTGCACCGGCAGAAGATTTGACCACGGTTTCCGTTATTCCTACCGCTCTGTTTTTCGGAATTATAATTCCATGTACCCCGCAGGCATCGCAACTCCTCATGATTGCCCCTAAATTATGAGGATCCTCTATTTCATCCAAAATCACAATGAACGGTTCCTCACCTTTAGCTTCAGCTTTCGCCAATATATCTTCAACTTCCACATATTCATATGCCGCAACTTTAGCTCCTATGCCTTGGTGCGCCTGCATGCCGCTCATTCTGTCCAGTATCTTTCTGTCCAAATATTGAACCTGTATATTCGCATCCCTCGCCTTGCCTAAAATTTGAATAATGGAGCCCTCACCGTTTTTTATCGCAACAATCTTTTCAATGCTTCTTCCGCTTTTTATAGCTTCCATCACGGGATTCCTACCAAAAATATATCCGTCCTCAACATAAAATTCCTGCGTCTTCGACTCCTGTACAGCTCGGAACGGCTTCACAGTTCTCACAGCCCTACCTTTGTCTCTGTTTCTTACCTTTGACCCTCTGTCATTATTTTTTCCTGTGTTTCTGCCCATTTCTATCTCACTCTCTCGTATTCAAAAAATCTGTATTGTATTCCGTTTTCCTCATGCAAATCCGATGCCCGAACTTCACTCCATTCTCTTTCGCTCACTTCCGGAAAAAAGGCATCCGCTCCGAATTTACGGTAAATTCTGGTCAAAAGCAACTTATCACAGTATGGTAAAAGTTGTTTATATACGGAAGCTCCTCCCGCTACCAGCAATTCGTCTTTCGGGATTTCTTTTGCTATTTCAAAAAATTCATCAATACTTCCGACCTTCTCGCACTCACATTCATAGTTCTCATCCGATGTCAAGACTATAGATCTCCTATTAGGCAGCGGCTTTTTGTTTGGAAATGTGTCCATCGTCTTTCTGCCGAACACTATCGTCTTTCCCACCGTCTTTTCTTTAAAATATTTCAAATCCCCTGATATATATGTCAACAACTGTCCGTCCTTGCCTATTCCCATTTCCTCATCTACGACCACTATCGCTATCATTAGTATTCTATCCTCCCGACTTGATATAATGCTATCTATAACCGCTCTCATCAACAAGCTGTGATTATCTTCCGGATTTTGCATGGAGTTTATCACTCCAATGCATTTGTCACTCCGCTACAGGAATATTTTTAATCTGGCTCTCCGTCACATAATTTTCCAGTTTAATATCATCCACTGTAAAGTCATAAAAATTCTTAATTTCAGGATTAATCCAAAGTTGCGGTGCCGGATGAACAGGCCTGCAAATCAATTCTTTAACTATATCGACATGTCTGTCATATATATGAGCATCCGAAATTACGTGAATGAGTTCACCTGCTTTAAGCCCGCTCACCTGTGCCAACATATGTATAAGTACCGCATACTGTGCAACATTCCATCCGTTTGCCACCAATATATCCTGTGACCTCTGGTTTAAAATACCGTTCAATCTATCTCCCGTAACATTAAACGTCATGCTGTAAGCGCAGGGGTAAAGATTCATTTCACTCAAGTCCTCATGGACGTAAATATTAGTCATAATACGCCTGCTGTAAGGATTATTCTTAAGGTCAAACAGCACTCTGTCAACCTGATCCATTTCACCCTCGGGGTACTTATGCTTCACAGACATCTGATAACCGTATGCCTTACCTATGCTCCCGGTTTCATCCGCCCAAGCCTCCCAAATCTTACTGCCCAAATCCTTTACATTATTCGATTTCTTTTGCCATATCCATAAAAGCTCATCTACCGCCAACTTAATCGGCACAGGTCTTACGGTAATCGCCGGAAACTCTTCACTCAAATCATACCTGTTAATTTGACCGAACTTTTTTATTGTATGTGCCGGGGTTCCATCTTCCCATTTAGCTCTCACTTCCTGTCCTTCAGATGAAAATCCGTCCTTCAATATCCCTTTACACATGTCTATAAATATAGTATCCGCTCTGCTCATACTTTAACTCCCCTTTCAAAAGTGCCACTGTCGCACCATCCATTTCCCATTGCTATGCCATTTCGCTTTTTAGTCGACATTTTCATCCTGTTCTCTTACATCTTTCGCTCCCGGAGCAGAAATCCCCAGCGTTTTAACAGGGAAAACCCCTATGAAATATTTCCTCACCGTAGCCTTATATGTCGGATTTTGAAAAACCTCTTGCATCTCGCCTGTCTTCTCATCCTTAAACCTTATGACAACGTCCTCGTCCACTTCTTCCATATCTATAATTCTATATGCAAACAGCCCGTTCATTCCAAGCCCGCCGTTCTTATAAGTCCTGTCTATCGAGTAGCTTACAAACTTGCTGAAATCCTCCTGACTTTTCCCCTTTATGTCATACGGGTCTATCACTATCGACTTAATACAAAGCAAAATAACAAGTCCGCACAAAACAAACAGCATTGAGAGTTCTCTCCCGTTGAATCCCTTATGTTTATATCCCTCTTTCTTTCTTTCATTTGCAGAAATCTCTTTATTGGTCAAGTAATAATCAAAAAGAAAGGTTTTAAATATATTTTTATTCTTTTTTTCCGTCATCTTTTAAAATCTCCCTCTATTGCTTCTATAAACTTAAAAACAAGCTCATCCACTCGCTCATGTCTACCGCACAAATATAAATACCCGATAAGAGCCTCCAGCGCCGTAGCCCATTTGTATGTCATAGGAGAAACATTTGCAGGCTTCGTATTGATTTTACGGTTTCTTGCTCTTCGCACCACGCCGACCTCTTCTTCGCTCAAAACATCAAGGCACTGCTTTATTGCCTTTGCCTGAGCCGGTGCCGATACATATTTAATTGCGGATTTATGCAAAACATCTCCATGAATCTTGCCGCTCGTAATAAGATAATTCCTTATTTTTAATTCATAAACCGCATCACCTATATACGCCAGCGCCGTACCGTTTATTTCCTTTATATTCATATTCCTCCCTCAAAATCTGTCGCTAAAGTTAAGATACTTACTTATAGCCCCCTCAGGATTTTTCGCATCCTTTTTCTGCGATTTTACATCACAAAAAACTATTTCGCACTCAATCCCGAATTCTCCAACTTCTATCATAGCATACGAAGGCTTTCTTTTTCCGATGGGCTTTCCCATACTTCCCGGATTTATATAATAAACATCTTCCTTGATAAAGCAAGGTATATGTGTGTGCCCGTAAATCGCAGCGACGCATCCCTTCTCCATCACCTTATATGAAAGTTGCAGCAATCCGCCTTTCACCTGCTCCATATGACCGTGTGTCAAATAAATATCGCCTATTTCCGTTTCAAGAATCCTGTATTCATCGCTCCCATACGCACCGTCACAGTTGCCCGCCACCGATATTATTTCACGTCCTGTTATATCCGTAATATACGCTGCATCTCTTTGGTGGTCTCCGAGATGAACTATAACATCAACATCTTTGTGGGAATTAATTACGTCACATGCCGTTTCAATAATTCCATGCGTGTCGCTAATTGCCAGTATCCTCATCCTCAATCTCCCTAATATATTCCAACATTCTGTCAAAGTCCATCTTACCGCCAAACAGACTGAGTGCAGATCCCACCGTGAAATCCACTTTACCCTTACCGCTCATCTTTATCTTTGAAATATCCTCCAGCGAAGCAACTCCTCCGGCATATGTTATCTCCAGCCCGTCCGGTTTTTTTGCCAACAACTCTATCAGCTCCGGATCTATGCCAAGCTGCTTGCCCTCCTGATCTACTGCATGCACAAGAAGCTCTTTCGTATACTCCGAAAGTTTTTCTATAATTTCCGGAGATATTGTCATGCTCGTGAAAGTCTGCCATCTGTCTTTCACAACATAGTACAAACCCTCTCTTTTCCGGCAGGAAATATCTACCACAAGGTTATCTCTTCCTATTTCTTCCGAAACTTGCCTCAGCCTCTGCCATGAAAAATCATTTCCGTCAAACAGCCACGACGTTAAAATAACCTCTCCGGCACCATGCTCTATCCACCATCCGGCATCTTCCAAGGTTATCCCTCCGCCTACCTGCATAGAGTTCGGAAATACGTCTATAGCCTCCAGTGCCATTTTTTTATCCGCCTCATATTCGGGACTCCCTTTGGGATTTAGCAATATTATATGCCCCCCGCTTAAATTGTTTTCCTTATAAATACCGGCAAAATATCCGGCACCATGCTCTGAAACAAAGTTCTCACCTGCCCCCGTATCCGTCAAGGTACCTCCTACTATCTGTTTTACTTTGCCATCATGTATATCTATACACGGTCTAAATCTCATATTATTTTACTCCATAATTACTCTTATCCCCTGCGGTGTATCTTCAAGAGTAATCCCCCTTGATTTAAGCTCATCTCTTATCTCATCGGCTCTCTTAAAATCTTTGTTCTTTCTTGCCTGCTGCCTTTCCTCAACCAGCATCGCCACGTCTTCCGGAACTTCCATTTTATCATCATCTTCCAAAAGACCCAGTATAGCGGTAAGCTCAAGCAATGCTTCACGCTCAAGTTGACAAAACTCTTTCGAGCTTTCACCGTCTGTAATGGTATTTATTTCCTTTACCATTTCAAAAATTGCACTTATTGCATCCGCCGTGTTAAGATCATCTTCCATGGCGGCTTCAAATTTTTCCTTGTATTTTTTAAGTTCTGCCAGCTTACGTTTCTCTTCATCAGTAATTTTGCCATCAGCATTCTCAATAAAATGATCTAAATTAATTTTTGTCGTCTTTATTCTGCCAAGACTGTTTTTGGCTTGCTCCATAAGTTCTTTGCTGAAATCTATCGGATTCCTGTAATGCCCCGACAGCAAGAAATATCTCATTGTCTCACCATCGTATTCAGACAGTATATCTCTTACCATAAAGAAGTTTCCTTTAGATTTAGCCATCTTTTCTTTATTTATAGTAATGAATCCGTTGTGCATCCAATAATTGGCGAATTTTTTGCCTGTATATGCCTCCGTCTGCGCTATCTCGTTTTCATGGTGCGGAAACTCAAGATCCTGTCCTCCGGCATGTATATCTATGCTGTCGCCAAGATATTTATTTGACATCACGGAGCATTCAATATGCCATCCGGGTCTGCCCATCCCCCACGGAGATTCCCACGCAAGCTCATCTTCCTGCTTTCTTGCCTTCCACAATGCGAAATCCATCGGGTCTCTTTTCACATCTCCGACCTGTATCCTTGCACCCGCCTCAAGGTCTTCGATATTTTGCCCCGACAGCTTACCGTATCCCTCGAATTTGGCAGTTGAATAGTAAACATCTCCGTTGCTCTCATAGGCATATCCTTTTTCTATCAATTTTTCAATGAAAGAAATAATCTCGGGTATATTTTCTGTAACTTTCGGATGCACCGTTGCCTTTTTTACGTTTAATTTGCTCGCATCCTTATAGTATTCCTCTATGTATTTTTCACTTATCTCCCCTGCACTCACACCCTCTTCACGTGCCTTGTTTATAATTTTATCATCCACATCGGTGAAATTCTGAACGAACTTGACGTTATTCCCTTTATACTCAAGATACCTCCTCAAAGTGTCAAACACCACGAAAGGTCTTGCATTTCCCAAATGAAAATAATTATATACTGTAGGACCGCATACATAAATTTTGATTTCCTTAGGATCTATTGGAATAAACTCTTCTTTCTTTCTGGTCAGCGTGTTGTATATCTTCATTTTTACAATCCTTTCTCTCTTATTATATCTTCCAGCGCTTTAATTCTCGCCTCCAAGTCATCTATCTCGCACTGCACCGGATCCGGTAAATTTATCTGATCCATTTCATCTATCTCATCAATTCTGTTACCTTCTTGCATAACTATCTGCCCCGGTATGCCGACAACCGTACAGTTCGGAGGCACTTCCTTAAGCACGACCGACCCTGCACCTATTTTAGAATTATTACCCACTTTAAATGGTCCCAGCACTTTAGCTCCCGATGCAATCACCACATTGTTCCCTATTGTAGGATGTCTTTTTCCGCAATCTTTTCCCGTACCTCCTAAAGTTACCGCCTGATATATAGTGACATCGTCCCCTATTTCGGCAGTCTCACCTATCACCACCGCCATGCCGTGGTCGATAAAACACCTGCGACCTATTTTTGCCCCCGGATGAATTTCAATTCCCGTAACCCATCTGACAAATTGCGATATGACTCTTGCAAGCATTTTACATTTATGATTATAAAGCCAATGCGATGGTCGATGAAATATAATAGCCCATATTCCCGGATAGCATAACAAAACCTCAAATCCGTTTCTTGCCGCCGGATCCTTTCTCAAAATTGCTTTTATGTCATCTGATATATTCTTAAAAAAAGCCATCTCCACTTGCTTCCTTTCCTGATTGGATATATTAAAAAATCTAGAGCGGAACAACCCCACTCTAGATTATATATCATTTTTTATAATTCCTCAACGTATAACTACATGTACGCCAAAGGATTCTTTGCAACTCCGCCGACTCTCACCTCAAAATGTAGGTGCGGTCCTGTGGATCTTCCCGTATTACCCGACTTTGCTATAGGCTGTCCTTTAACTACGCTCTGTCCCGCCTTCACCTGCAAACTGCTGCAGTGAGCATATCTTGTTTCCAAGCCGTTCGCATGTTTTATAAATACGACATTTCCATAAGAGCCAAGTCTTGCAGCTTTAGTAACAACGCCGCTTTGTGCCGCATAAATCTGTGTGCCCACAGAGGTTCTGAAATCCACACCCTCATGTCTTCTGGATCCTCTGCTGGCTCCGAATGCACACGACATTCTGAGCGATGCCATAGGTTTTCCCAACTTCCCGCCGGACGTGGTAGTTGCTAAAAGTCCTGCCGGTTTCTTTTTTGTTCCCTCAAGAAACAACTGATTCTTAGGGTTGCTTGCCACAGCCGACGAAAGTTCTCTGGATGCTTTCCATTTGCCGTTTTCCCTCGTCACTTCGCTGGTAACATTTTTTATGCCATATTGCCCCTGCACCGCAACCTTGGTTTCACCTTTATACATAGTGTTTGTCTGCTGCTTTATAACATTGAAAGGAATCCCTTCCTGATAGCTGAACACATACCTTGTTATATAGTTGAGCGGAGCCTGATCGGAAGTCTGTGCCACATTTACCACATGGTAAAATCCGTCTTTTGCACTCATAATCTTTCCCGGATACACCATCGTCTTTTTAATGGACACTTTTTCCTTAAATCCTGCCTCAATAATGTGGTTGCCTTTGGCATACTGATTTTCATAGTAGCTCTTGACACCCTTTAAAACTTTCTCTACTTGTTTCTTACTGTTGTTGGCTACAACGGTTTTTTCATCCGCCACTATTGCCCACGCCCTGACTCTGCACACCTCTGCAAGTGACAGTCTGGCAGCCAGTACCTCGTCCGATACAACATTCACTTTTTTATTATCGACATCAACTACCGTGCAACTTATCCTGTCAGCCTCAACCTTTGCCGAATCATTTCCGGTACTTTTAATGCAATCGTGAAGTGTCAGATTTTTTGCTCTGTCCACATCTCCTGCCGAATTAACATATGCGATATTGTTACCGTCCAGCTTAACCAAATATATGTTTTCTTTAACGCTCAACCCTACCGCAAGTACAATCACAAGCGTAGCTGCAAGCAGCACCGCTGCATCTTTCTTAATGAAAAGTTTTTCCCTTGACGCCTCCATCACAGCCATAAGCTTTATTACACGGGCATCTTTTGCCAACCTTTCATCAAAAATATTTTTTTTATTTTCTATAATGCTATTCTTTATATTTAATATTTTATTCTTTCTGTCTTCGTTGAAAACTTTTTCCACGTTTTCCGTCAGCTTTACTCGAAAAATCTTAACTACATTCTTTAACTTCTGTGATTTATTTTTTATCAAACCTAATGTATCATTAGAAAAAATTTTCTTAAAAGCATTAAGTTTTTTTAATTCCATACTTATCTCCTTAATTGTCAACAATAACTTACTTTTTTCTCCACCTCCCGCAAAACTTTTTTAGCTTTTTTACGCTCATTGGTTCATATATTACAACAAAAAAATTTCAAAGTCAAATTTTTGACAATTCAGAAATGAGATATATATGCGATCTTATACAATCAACAATTATTCATTTATTAAGGAAACGCTCTTTATCACTTGCGGCTCATTCGGTTTGTCCGCAGCATTTCTCGGCACCGCAACTATCTTGTCCGCCGCTTCAAGCCCCTCTATCACTTTACCGAACGCCGCATAATCTCCATCAAGAAAAGGACAGTCTTCTACCATAATAAAAAATTGACTTCCCGCAGAATCCGGCACCATGGTTCTCGCCATGGATAAAACCCCTCTCTCATGCTTGAGGTTATTTTCAAATCCGTTATTTGAGAATTCTCCCTTAATTGTATATCCCGGGCCGCCTGTTCCGTTCCCTTTAGGGCATCCGCCTTGAATCATGAATCCCGGTATTACCCTATGGAATGTAAGTCCGTTATAAAAGTTTTCCTCCACCAAATGCTTAAAATTCTCAACTGTCTTCGGAGCAATATCTTCATAAAGTTCCGCTATCATAACATCTCCGTTTTCCATCTCAAATTTTATTTTTATCATTACTGTTCTCCTTTTCTTCTTATAAATTCGGTCGCATTCTTTATCGCTTCTTCTATCGTGTATTCCACTTTATCCGCATCTTTTCTAAGCTTATACTCCACGATACCCTCTTCTGCTCTTTTTCCGACAGTTATCCTCACCGGTATCCCCATGATATCAGCATCTTTGAACTTTACTCCCGCTCTTTCATCTCGGTCATCAAGCAGCACCTCAATACCCTCAGCATTTAGTGCCTCGTATATTTTTTCACCTGTTTTCACTTGGCTTTCATCCTTCATATTTACGATACTTACAATGACATGATAAGGTGCAACAGAAACAGGCCATATTATGCCGTTTTCATCATGATGCTGCTCCACTATGGCTGCAAGTGTCCTGGATACCCCTATACCATAGCATCCCATCACTATAAGCCTTTGCATCATATTCTCATCCTTGTAATATGCCCCCATGGATTCGCTGTACTTAGTTCCCAGCTTAAACACCTGTCCTACTTCTATTCCTCTCGCACATTTCACAGGGTTCCCGCATATATGGCAGGCATCTCCTTCTTTTATAAGTTTGATGTCGGCAATATCATCCGCCTTATAATCTCTGCCGTAATTGACATTTTTTATGTGGTAATCCTTTTCGCAAGCCCCTGCGACTAAATTTTTAGAATCAACCAGCTCGGTATCCACGACAACCCTGCAATCATGTATACCTATAGGTCCCGTAAATCCTCCCACTATTCCTGTCTTTGCAGACATTATCTCTTCGTTCGCAAATTCAACTGCATGTTCCGGCACATCGAGTAAATTGACAAGTTTAGTCATGTTCAACTCTCTGTCTCCTCTTATAAATGCCGCTACATACTCTTTGATTTCTCCGCTCTCGTCATAAGTCTGAAACAGCAACGCTTTTATTGTATCCGTTTTGTCGATTCCCAGAAATTCCGCCACCTCTTCTATCGTCTTTGCATCCGGTGTGTGCACTTTCTCAAGAGGAAGTTCTTTCATATCCGATTTCGCCTCATCGACACACAAAGCACGCTCTGCCGTAGCTGCCATATTGCAATGTTCACAATACGCAATCTCACTTTCTCCGACATCCGAAATTGCCGTAAACTCATGAGATGCATTTCCTCCTATCGCCCCCGAGTCCGCCTCTACAGCACGATAAACAAGCTCGCATCTGTCAAATATTCTTTCATAGGTCTTATACATTTCGTCATAGCTCTTGTCCAGCCCGTCATAATCCTTATCAAATGAATATGCATCCTTCATTATAAACTCTCTTGAACGCATAAGCCCGAACCTCGGCCTTGCTTCATCCCTATATTTTGTCTGTATTTGATACAAATTGAGAGGAAGCTGCTTGTGCGAGTTTACCTCATTTCTTATTATGTCCGTGAAAATTTCTTCGTGAGTAGGCCCCAAACAAAATTCTCTATTATTCCTGTCGTGCAATCTCCACATTTCCGGTCCGTAAGCAAACCATCTTCCGGATTCCTGCCACAACTCCGCCGGCTGTATGGCAGACATATGAATCTCTTCGGCGCCCGTGCCGTCCATCTCTTCTCTTATGATATCCTCTATCTTCCTTAGAGATCTGTACCCCATAGGCATAAAACCATATACTCCCGAAACAAGCTTTCTTATCATTCCGGCTCTTGACAGCCAAATATGGCTCGGAATCTCTGCATCCTTAGGATTTTCCCTAAGTGTTCTGATATACATTTTTGATAATCTCATTTAAAAACCCTCTCTCATATTTTATATTCCGGCTTTATATTCCAGCAAAACTACAGCTTCTGCACAAAGACCCTCACTTCGACCTGTAAATCCCAGCTTCTCCGTGGTCGTACCTTTGATATTCACCCTATCATTCGGCAGATTCAAAGCTGATGAAATTCTCTCAATCATTTCTTCTCTAAGCGGAGCGATTTTCGGTCTTTCGCCCATAAGCGTAGCATCTATGTTTACAATTTCAAAATTTTTCTCTTTCAATACACCCGCTACTTCTTTCAGTAAATGAACACTTGATACCCCCTTATACCTCTCATCCGTATTCGGAAACATCTGCCCTATGTCCGGCAAATTCGCCGCCCCGAGCATCGCATCCATTATAGCATGAATCAAAACATCGGCATCGGAATGCCCGAGCAGACCCACCGGAGAGTCAATCTCAACCCCTCCCAATATCATAGGTCTTGACTCAACTATTTTATGCACATCAAACCCGTGCCCTATCCTCAAATTACATATTCCATCCTGTCTTCCGGCACCCGCCATATGCATCTCTCCGATTTTTAAATCATTCTCATCAGTAATCTTGAAATTTTTATAATCTCCGGGAACAGTGTAAACATCCGCACCCATCATCTCAACTAAGCTCGCTTCATCCGTAGCAGTATATCCTTTTTGGTCAGCAATTTCAAATGCTCTCTTCAGCAAATCGCAATCAAATCCCTGTGGCGTTTGAACTCCCCTGAGCGTATCACGATCCGGCGTTGTTTCTACCTTTCCTTCGGCAACTGCCTTTACCGTATCTCTCAACTCTACCACCGGCACAGCCGCTCCTGTTTTCAACATAGCCGTAACGACTCTATTTGTCACATCCGTGCTCACAAAAGGTCTTGCCGCATCATGGATGAGCACATATTTGTACCCCTCCTCAAGCACTTTCTCAAATGCATTTTGTACGGACTCCTGTCTGGTCTCTCCCCCCGGCACTACCTGCACTCCATATTTTTCTTTCCCTGATGCCACAAATTCTTCCGGTAATGTCAAAAAAATATCCGAGGCGGCAAACATCATCGCATTGTTATTAACATCTCTAAAAGCTGCTATAGTATGCTCAAGAATCTCTTTATTTCCCATTTTCAAAAACTGCTTCGGTAAAGGCTTACCCATTCTGCTCCCCCTACCTCCGGCTGTTATAATCAATGCTGTTTTTTCCATATCCTATTGCCTGCCCTTTGGTTTCGCAAATATCATCCTGCCCGCAGAAGTCTGGAGCACACTCGTTACCATTCCCTCTATAGTTTCTCCGATATACTTTCTGCCGTCCTCAACCACTATCATAGTACCGTCATCCAAATATGCCACTGCCTGATTTTGTTCCTTTCCCTCTTTCACAAGGGTAAACACCATATTTTCTCCGGGTAAAACCACAGGCTTCAGTGTATTTGCAAGTTCATTTATGTTCAGTACCTCTACACCCTTAATCTTTGCAACTTTATTAAGGTTGTAATCATTTGTTACCACTTTACCGTTCATTATCTGTGCCAATTTCAACAGCTTAATATCCACTTCAGGAATTTCATCCAACGATTTTTCATTTGCAGTATTATAAATTTCAATGCCGTGCTCTGTCTGAATCTTATTTAAAATATCCAGGCCTCGCCTTCCCCTCACTCTTTTAAGGCTGTCGGACGAATCGGCAATATGCTGTAATTCCACAAGAACAAACTCCGGTATTACTATGCCCCCTTCTATAAATCCCGTCCTCATAATGTCGGATATTCTACCGTCTATAATCACGCTGGTATCCAAAATTTTCGGAGCTGCATCCAACTGTTTGTTCTTTCCTCTGCCCACTCCGGCTCTTCTTGTGCTGACCCAGGCGGATAAAGCTTCCTTCCCTCGCCTGCTGCCTATGAATACCCCTACAAATCCGAATATAATATACACAAAAATAGTAAGTATCGTCCCTAGGAACAATACAGTAATGCCCTTGAATATTTGACTTATAAGATACGCAAGTATCAGACCTATTACCAGCCCGACCGTTCCGGATATAAGTTCATTTGTCGATATTCTCTGCAAATCGGATTCCAACTTATCTGCCGCTCTTAAACTGCCTCTCTTTATCAACGGTGCTGAAATAAAAAATAATAATCCAAAAATAATTGCTGCTGCTACCGCCAAGAAGAGTTCTTCTTTTTTTGTCATGACATATACGTTCATGACTTTTAAAATAAGCGATGTCAAGAGAGATACCCCGTATCCTACAGCCGCTCCGGCTATGGTAAGAACCACTCTGAATAACCTTGTTAACATACTCCTTTCACCTCCTTTTCATACTTATAATATCTTTTTCCCAAATACCTTAAATTGACCGGTGCCTTCTAACTCCTAGTAATTTTTATCTTGTTGACACCTAATCACTATAAATTATATTCTATATCAATTCATGTTTCCACAGCAAAATAAAAAAATCCCTCTTTGTAAGGGATTCTTAATATTTTTGTATCATACTTGTAATAATAATATGCCAAATCGACAGCATCTACGCCATACCCTTTAATATTTTATCCTCTATTATCCGGCAGGCTTCCTTTTCCGACAAATCTTTCACCAAAATTATCTCACTTATCAAAATCTGCTTTGCATTTGCCAGCATTTTTTTCTCTCCCGTAGAAAGCTTCTTAATATAATCATTTCTCATCAAGTTTCTAACAACCTGTGCCACTTCGGATATTTCGCCGGTCTTAAGCTTCTCCATGTTCTCCCTGTATCTTCTATTCCAACTCGTCGACATATCGGTAGACTCCGCTTCCAAAATATCCATAACTTCGTCCACAGTCTTATCATCAACAATGTCCCTGATACCCACCTGATTACTGGTATCCACAGGAACCATCACTTTCATATCACCATAAGGAATACTGAGGATATAATATTTCCTATCTTCCCCCAATATATTTTTTACTTCTATTTTCTGAACTACACCTGCACCGTGCATGGGATAAACAATTCTATCACCGATAGCAAACATTTCCTCACCTCCATCATAACCTCATTATACATACAATTATGATAAAAGTCAAGAAAAGAACTTTTATGATAGCATAGCTATAACACCCGTGTCAACTGATTGATAAACTTTTTTTGAAATATATAAAAAAAGTTTCTATATCGCCTATTGTCTATTAGCTGTTTCTGAGCAGCTTGATTGCATCTTTCACATTGATAACCCCTATAATTTCAAGGTTTTTATCACTTTTGACCTCTTCCGCCTTGCTTCTGGATTTCTCGGGCAGTATTATTCTGTCAAATCCCATTCTTGACGCCTCTCTGACAATTTTATCAACATGGGTTACATTTCTCAATTCTCCGGTCAACCCTATCTCACCGACTGCTAAGGTCTTTGAAGACAAAGGCTTCCCCCTGTATGATGAGTATATAGCCATCGCCACCGCCAAATCCGTCGCCGTCCCCTCAGGTCTGATTCCCCCTACTATATTGACATATACATCCTGATCCAGAAGACTTATCCCCAGTTTTTTCTCAAGAACCGCTATTATCATTGCCACCCTCTGGTTGTCCACCCCTATAGCTGTACGTCTTGCAAATCCTATGGCACATGAAGATGTAAGTGCCTGAACTTCTAAAAGCAGCGGTCTGGTGCCTTGATACACCGCAGCGGCAACAGACCCGTCGCCCCTTTCCTCCAAGCTGTCCAAAAATGTCCCTGACAGGTTTTCGATTTCTTGCAAACCTTTGTCCGTCATCTCAAACGCCCCAAGTTCGTTGGTGGTTCCGAACCTGTTTTTATTCGATCTCAACAGCCTCAAATCCTGATTCCGCTCCCCATAAAAGTGTAATACGCAGTCCACCATGTGTTCAACAATTTTAGGACCTGCCAGCTCTCCCGATTTTGTAACATGTGCCACTATAAAAACAGGCACACTGTTATCCTTACCGTACTTCATCAGTTCCAATCCGACAGCCCTCACCTGTGAAACACTCCCCGGTGCCGCCGTCAACTCATCATTATACATGGTTTGTATGGAATCTATGATGAGAAATTCCGGTTTCTCATTTTCTAAAACCGATAATACATTTCCCATCTCCGTCTCCGACAATAGAAGCAACTGCTCCCATTCTCCGTCACATATCCTGTCCGCTCTCATTTTTATCTGCTCGACAGACTCCTCGCCGGACACATAAAGCACCTTTTTCCCTTGAGATGCAACCGAGGCCGCCACCTGCATTATAAGTGTGGACTTCCCTATACCCGGATCTCCGGAAATCAAAGTAAGCGAACCCTGTACCAGTCCCCCTCCCAGTACACGGTTCAGCTCCTCTATTCCTGTATCGATTCTAACAGTCTCGTTCTGCCAAATGTCTTTAAGTTTTTTCGCTTTAGCAACAGTTCGTCCCGCACCGGACGCCCTCTCTCCTATGCCCCGAGCCGATTTAGCCTCAACGATTTTTTCTTCCACCATACTGTTCCATGCACCGCAAATGCACTGTCCCTGCCATTTCGGGCTCTCATACCCGCACTCCTGACACACGAAAACAGTTGTAGGTTTTTTCCCCATACTCCTATAACCTCCAATAAAATTCACATCACTATGCGATTTTATTTTATTATATTTTTTATCATTTTTCTACTCTTCTTGCTTATGCTCGGCAATAACTTTTTCCGCCAACTGGTGCGGCACTTCTTCATATCTCTCAAACTTCATGCTGAACGCTCCTCTTCCGTGTGTTATAGCCCTAAGGTTGATTGCATATTCAAACATTTCCGCCTGAGGAGTTTCTGCTAAAAGTTTCTGCGTTCCGTCATCCTGAGGTTCCATGCCTAGAATTTTGCCTCTCCTCTTGTTCATGTCGCCCATAACATCTCCCAAATATTCATCAGGCACATACACCTCTACCCTCATAACAGGCTCCAACAATACCGGCTTCGCCTCCGATATTCCCTTTTTAAATGCCAAAGACGCCGCTATCTTAAACGCCATTTCGTTTGAATCCACATCATGATAAGATCCGTCATAAAGTACCGCCTTTATATTTACCACCGGGAATCCCGCCAAAGGTCCTTTCTCCATAGATTCCAACAATCCTTTTTCAACCGCCGGCACATAGTTTTTCGGAACGGATCCGCCGAAAAGCTCTTCAGAAAACTCGAAAGTCTGATCGGATGGAGAAAATCTTATATGAACATCACCATACTGCCCTGCACCTCCCGACTGTTTTTTATGTTTCCCCTGAACATCCGAAGTCCCTTTTATGGTTTCTCTGTAAGGAATCTTCTGTTTAACCAATCTCACGTCCACTCCGAATCTGTCCTTGAGCTTGGCCGTTATTATCCCTATCTGTATATCTCCCTGTCCGCCTATAAGCGTCTGGTGTGTTTCCGAATTTCTCTCTATCACAAATGAAGGATCTTCCTCCCTCAGCTTGTTGAGTCCTGTACCCATTTTTTCGTCATCACCCTTATCCAAGGGCTCTATCGCCATATAAAGGCACGGATCGGGGTATTCCAAAGGTAAATATCTGATTTCATCGCTCCTGTCACATAGCGTGTCTCCGGACAGGGTGAACTGCAATTTTGCAACAGCTACTATGTCCCCTGCTTCCGCATAATTCAGCTCCATCTGATTCTTTCCCCTGAGAAAGAACAACTTTCCGAGTTTTTCTACTTTTCCCGTTCTTTCGTTAAGCACTTCCGTTCCTGAGTTTATCTTGCCTGTTATGACTTTCATAATAGAAATCTTGCCGACAAAAGGATCCACTATTGTTTTAAATACAAATGCCGACATAGGTGCATCCACCTTGCTCAACTTCTCCACCGGTTCATTTTCGGCGTTAAACCCTTTATATGCACCATGCATCGCCGGGGTCGGGGCATACTCTACCACCAAGTCTAAAAGACCTTCTATGCCATGTCCGAGACCGACAGCAGACGAACACACCGGAACCAAATCGCCATTGGCTATACCTTCTCTCAAACCTTTTTTTATCTCCTCATCCGTAAACTCTTCCCCGCTGAAATACTTTTCCATCAGTTCATCATCCGTGGATGCTATCGCTTCCTTTAACTCTTCATCTATTTCCGTAGTAATAGGCCAACTGAAAGGCACCAGCTTGCTTCCGAACTTGTCCTTAAGTTCTCCGAAAGTCTTATAAAAATCAAATTCGTCCTTATCTCTTTTATTTATAACTATTATTCTCGGCATTTTGTATCTCTCGCATGATTTCCATGCATGTTCCGTACCTACCTGAACCCCCGCTCCTGCATCTACGAGTATTATTGCCGCCTCAGATGCCCTTAATGCCGCATTGACCTCGCCGATAAAATCAAAGTATCCCGGAGTGTCTATAAAATTTATTTTATTCTCTTTCCATTCTATCGGGACTACGGATGTATTTATGGAATAGCCTTTTTCTATTTCCATCTTGTCATAATCCGAAGTGGTGGTTCCATCTTCAACCTGACCCATTCTACCAGTTACCCCTGTTGCAAACAAAGCAGCTTCCAACAATGTAGTC
Source organism: Bacillota bacterium (assembly GCA_041844735.1). Lineage (GTDB taxonomy): Bacteria > Bacillota > Clostridia > Peptostreptococcales > Anaerovoracaceae > CAJPNN01. The sequence continues at coordinate 22,766 of JBGZBP010000032.1, read as the reverse complement.
TTACCACAGCCTCCGTGTCCGACCAGTGCTACGTTTCTAATGTTTTCACTCGTATAACCCTTCATCAGTAGACCTCCTATAATGGTTTTTAAATATTATTTATTTATTCAATCAATTATAACATTTTTGTTTATCAATATCAAAAATTATTTTTATTCAGAAAATAACAAACTCTTTGGAATACAAGCCGTCCTACTTATACATCCCGGATATAAATTCTACTATTAAATACATCGAAAATGTGATAAAATAGTTTCTAATAGTTAAAAGCAAACTGGAGATATCAGGAGGTGATTACATGTCTAACGATAGCATGACGCAATTGGAAAACGGCTTTATCAAAAGTATGGGAGCCGCTCTGTCCAAAAATAACGAAATAGATCCTTCTCTTTATGCTAAATATCAGGTAAAACGAGGACTGCGAGATGCCAACGGGGCAGGAGTAGTAGTAGGCTTAACAAATATAGGAGACGTTCAGGGATATAGTGTAAACGAAGAAAACGTTAAGGTCCCTATAGACGGAAAACTTTTTTATCGTGGAATAGATGTTGAAGATATAGTTGAAAACTGCATGCAAAACAATACTTTCGGTTTTGAAGAAACCAGTTATTTGCTGCTTTTCGGCAACTTGCCTACGCAAAAAAATCTAGATGATTTCAAAAAAATTCTCGGTTCCAAGCGTTCACTGCCTGTGGGTTTTGCCAGAGATATCATTTTAACTTCTCCAAGCAGAAGTGTGATGAACAAGCTTGCTACCAGTGTTCTTTCACTGTATTCATATGACGACAATCCTGATGATTGTTCCATAGAAAATGTTTTAAGACAGAGCATCGATTTGATAGGGTATTTCCCTTCTCTTATGGCATACGCTTACCAGGCGAAATACTCACACTTTGATTATAAAAATTTACATCTGCAGTATCCCGATCCGGAAATGTCGACTGCCGAAAACATATTGAGGCTTATAAGACCGAACGGAGAATTTACGGATATAGAAGCCAAACTTTTAGATATCAGCCTAATTCTTCATGCGGAGCACGGTGGCGGAAACAACTCATCTTTCACTACGCATCTTGTTTCATCGACCGGTACCGATACATATTCCGCCATAGCGGCTGCGATAGGCTCTTTAAAAGGTCCTAAGCACGGCGGTGCCAACCTTGCCGTAATAGGTATGATGAAAGACATAATAGAGAATGTCAACGACATAACAAATTTCAGGGAAGTTGAAGAATATCTGAAAAAGATTCTTGCAGGAAAAGCAGGAGACGGTTCCGGACTTATATACGGACTCGGTCATGCAGTATATACCGTGTCTGATCCGAGAGCCATACTTCTTAAAAAAATGGCAAAGCAGCTGGCAATAGAAGAAAATCTTTTAGACGAGTTCATGCTTTATGATTTCATAGAAAAGAGGGCTCCTATTCTTTTCATGGAGGCGAAAGGAACGGAAAAGCCTATGCCTGCAAACGTGGATCTTTATTCGGGCTTTGTCTATAATGCCTTAAATATACCTATAGACATTGCCACCCCCCTGTTCGCAACATCAAGACTGTCAGGCTGGTGCGCACACAGAGTCGAGGAAATCGTTGCCGGCGGCAAAATTATGCGTCCTGCATATAAATGCATCATGCCTAAAAAAGAATATGTCTCAATAGAAAACAGAAAGTAAGAGATTGCAGACAAACAGAATATCAAACAATGTATCTGTCATAAAATCGGAAGCAAAATACAAAACATAAAAAGAGCCGATAATATGGAAACTTCTATTTCCAGCCATCGGCTCTTTGCTTATTACATAGCAGATTTAATTATCTCTCCTAAAATCTTTATCCCTCTTTCTATATCTTTTTCACTCATATTTGTGAAGTTTAGCCTCATGGATCTCACATCTTCCCTTGACGGGTAAAAAGACTCTCCCGGCATGAAAATCACACCGTTATCCATTGCTCTGAGCAAAATATCCCTCGCATTCATAGGCTTCGGCAGTGTCGCCCACACAAAAATCCCTCCCTTGGGATAAATATAATCAACACTCTCAGGGAAGTATTTTTCTATCGCCTCTATCATGGCGTCTCTCCTTAGCCCATAAATCTTGACTATTTCCGCTACATGTTCATCAATATGTTCGTTATCCAGATACTCAGACAACATCATTTGCAAAATCGTAGCACCGGATAAATCCACACTCGTCTTTAAAACCAAGTATTGCTTTATCATCTCTTCCGACGCACAAATCCATCCCATTCGTATGCCGGGGCATAAAATTTTTGAAAAAGTTCCGAGATAAACCACCTGTCCTTTTTTATCATAATACATCAGCGGTTTTTCTCTCTCCGATGTATATGAAAGCTCGGCATATGCTCCGTCCTCCAGAACCGCAACATCATATGCCGAGACCAAATCCATGAACGCCTTTTTTCTATCCTCACTCCAGCACCTTCCGGTAGGATTTTGGTAGTCGGGATTTACATATATCACCTTCACCCTGTCTCCGTACGCCTTCAGCACCTGCTCCAACTCTTCCAGATTCATTCCCTCATCATTAGTATGAACCCCTATCAGTCTGGCCTCGTACGGTTTCATGGCATTTAACGCCCCAAGATATGACGGCAACTCAAACACCACCACATCTCCGGGATTTATAAACATGAGTCCCGACAAGTCAAGTCCCTGCTGGGATCCGCTCAGCAACATTATATTACTTGAACTTTTATTTAGCCCGAACTTGTTATTCATGCGTTCCGCCACCTGCTCACGCAGCTTTTTTATCCCTATGGTAGTTCCATAGCTCAGTGCCGCCTTTGCATTCTTATCCAAAACACTGACCATAGCTCTCGAAAGCTCTGAAATCGGATATGATTCCTGAGACGGAAATCCGCCGGAAAAGTTTATCATACCCTCCATGTCCACTTGTTTCATCATTTCCAGCAAGTCGTAGCTTTCCTCATAAAGGTTTTTCATTCTATTAGCCAGTATCAATTTAACTTCCCCCCTAAACAAAAGCTGTCATTCCAACATTTTTTATTTAATCAGCTTGGTAAACGGCTCGGAAATATCTATATGACCGTTAAGCGTGTCTTTCTTTACTCCGTCCACCAACATATTTACCTGCTTCACTCCGAAATTGTCAATCAAAGTATTTACAATCTGTCCTACCACAAAACTCTCATCAAGCATGCCTGTAAGCATGTGTAAATCTTCATCATCGAAATCAATAGTTACCACATCTCCGTTCACAATAACATCATCTATCATGTCACCCGACATGCAGTTTACAGCTCCTTCCGGAGGATTTGCCATAGCCAATGATTCCAAAACCTGCTCATACATTTCCTCTTTCTGTTCGTTCTTGCCTTCAAACTTGCTCTCAACCTCATACTTTACGACATTGCCCTCAGTCACCACATACTTACCGTTCTTATCATCGCCTGTAGCGAGGTAATCCTCATTTGCGAAATAATACTTCACTGATACTTCCGCACCGACTTTGTTTTTGTCATCAATCGCATCATCAGAATCCGCCACATCATCGCAAGCTGCCAAAAGCAGCATGGATGCAACTAAAGTTACTGCTAAAATCACAGAAGTTATCTTTCTTACCTTTTTAACCTTTTTCATTTTCCATATCCTCCTTGAATGTCTATCGGCTTGCCTTACTCCACCGTAACTGATTTTGCCAGATTCTTAGGCTTATCTATATCACACCCTCTGAATCCTGCGATATAATACGCTAACATTTGAAGCGGTATTACCGACAATAAAGGCGACACCTCATCCTTGCAATCAGGAATGAAAATCACCTCATTCGCTTTCTCCTCGATCTTTCTGTTGCTTTCCTTAGCTATACCTATAACATATGCTCCTCTTGCCTGCACTTCCTCTATATTGGACAGCAATTTTTCATAAAGCCTGTCTTGGGACGCCAACGCAATCACCAATGTGCCTTCTTCCATAAGTGCAATAGTTCCATGCTTCAATTCCCCTGCTGCTATCGCAAACGAATTGATATATGAAATCTCTTTCAGTTTAAGCGAACCCTCATAGCTCACTCCTACATCCAAACCTCTGCCTATAAAAAATACACTCTCTTTTTTATAAAGAGACTCCGCCAATTTTTTTATAGATTCATTTTTAGCTTCATTTTTCAAAAATCTCTCTATCTTGTCCGGAACAGCTGTCAGCTCATCCATATACATTCGGTACACTTCCTCTGAAAGCCTTCCTGTAGTCCTCCCCATGTAAAGACCTATCAAATACATACATACAAGCTGCGTAGTATAAGCCTTGGTGGAAGCTACCGCAATTTCCGGTCCTGCCCATGTATAAAATACATCATCAGATTCTCTCGCAACCGAGCTTCCCACCACATTCACAACAGAAAGCACCCTCGCACCTCTCTTTTTCGCCTCTCTTAGAGCCGCCAACGTATCGGAAGTCTCTCCCGATTGGCTGACTGCAATAAAAAGCGTGTTTTCATCGACGAAAGGGTCTCTGTATCTGAATTCGGATGCAATGTCAACCTCACAGTGAATACCCGCCAGCTTCTCTATTGTTGTTTTACCCACAAGGCCCGCATGATACGCAGTCCCGCAAGCCACTATATAAACTTTATTTATTTTTTCAATATCCTCTTTAGACATATTTATACCGTCAAGAACGATTTCACCGTTTGCACCGATTCTTCTCTTGACAGTTTCATATATTCCTTTCGGCTGCTCGTAGATTTCCTTTAGCATAAAGTGTTCATAGCCGTTTTTCTCAGCAGACATTTCATCCATTTCCACACGATAAATATCTCTATGAACCTTTTGCAGATTCTTATCAAAAATATCCACACTGTCTTTTGTGAGCACTACCACTTCATCATTTTCAATCAAATATACATCCCTTGTATATTTCAGCACTGCCGGTATGTCGGATGCTATGAAATTGCCATCACTACCAATCCCCACAATGAGCGGGCTGTCTTTTCTCACCGCTATCATCACATCAGGCTCATCGGCACAAACAACCCCCAGAGCATACGCACCCTCCAAGTCCTTAATTGCCCTTGTCACCGCACCGAAAAAATCTCCCTCATAATACAGTCTGATAAGATGTGCTATGACCTCCGTGTCAGTCTTTGAAGTAAAAACTACCCCATGTTCCTCCATAAGCATTTTTTTAAGCTCAACATAATTCTCTATTATTCCGTTATGAACTACCGCTATCTTGCCGTCCGTACTCATATGCGGATGAGCATTTTCATCCGACGGTTCACCGTGAGTCGCCCACCTCGTGTGCCCTATTCCGACACTGCCGTATACCGGGCTTTTTTGCAAAATACTTTCCAGGTTTGCAATACGCCCCTTTTTCTTTACAAGTTCGATTCCGTTATTGCCGACTACCGCAACTCCGGAAGAGTCATATCCTCTATATTCAAGTTTCTTCAATCCGTTCAAAATCATATCCGTAGCCTTATCGCTACCTATATATCCTACAATCCCGCACATAACAGCCTCCTATATCAACCCAGCTTTTTTTCTATAAACTTTGCCAGTTCATCTGCCAACTTTTCAATTTTATCTGTATTATCCCCCTCAAGCATTACCCTCACCAAAGGCTCGGTACCTGACGGTCTTATCAACACCCTGCCTGTACTGCCTATCTTATTCTCCACTTCCGCTATTTTAGCCTGTATCTCATCATCACTCGAAAAATTATCTTTGTTTTCATTTTTACACTTTGCATTTTTCAACACCTGAGGATAAACGACCATTTCTTCCGCCAATTCCGATGGAGTTTTTCCCGATTTTTTCACCGCCTGCATAAACTGGAGAGACGAAAGCACACCGTCTCCTGTGGTGGTATGATTCAAGAAAATTATATGTCCCGACTGTTCTCCTCCGATTATCGAATTTTTCTCAAGCATTCTCTCTAACACATATCTGTCTCCCACCTTGGTACTTTCAACTTCTATGCCTTCTTTAGCACACGCTTCATGAAAACCTATATTACTCATCACCGTAACGGTCACCGAATTATTTTTGAGTTCTCCTGCCGATTTCAACTGTTTTGCACATATAAATATCGTCCGATCTCCGTCAATTACACAACCATTCTCGTCCACCACTATCAGTCTGTCCGCATCTCCGTCGAATGCAAGTCCTATCGATGCCTTTTCTTCCAATACTTTCTTCTGTAGCGATTCCGGATGAGTGGACCCGCATGCCTCATTTATATTTATGCCGTCCGGCTCATTGTGAATTACTACAACATCCGCCCCGAGTCTGCCGAATACTTCTTCTGCAATTTGATAGGCAGCTCCGTTTGCACAATCCAAAACAACTTTTTCTCCTTTAAAATCCACTTCTACCGTAGAACACAAAAAATCGGCATACTGACCCAAAGCATGCTCTTCGCCGCTAAGAGATTTCCCCAACAAATCTCCGGTGATATGGCTGCTTACATCAATATCCCTAACTATCAAATCTTCTATTTCATCCTCAATAGAATCATCCAACTTAAAGCCGTCTCCGTTAAAAAACTTTATTCCGTTGTATTCATACGGATTGTGAGATGCAGATATCATAACACCTGCCGTCGCATTATATTTCTTCACCAAAAAAGCTATCGCAGGTGTCGGTAACACCCCGAGCTTTATTACATTTCCTCCCATAGATAAAATCCCTGCCGCAAGGGCATTTTCAAGCATATCACCTGACAACCTGGTGTCTTTTCCTATTAATATTATCGGTCTCTGTTCATCTTTGCTGAGCACATAAGCACCCGCCTTGCCGAGTTTGAAAGCCAACGATGGTGTCAACTCGCTGTTAGCTATGCCTCTTACACCGTCCGTTCCAAATAATCTACCCATTTTTTCTTATACCCTCTTTTCAATTCTGTTTAAGTTTATATGCTACTGATATCTTAAGATTCTTATCCGACAGTTCCACTCCCGGCAGCAATATCGGCTTAACCGTCACTTTCCCCTCTTGCGATGCATCTGAAATCAGAATTTCACTTGTACCTATTTCCTTTATCTGATCTAAAATTTTACGGTCACCCTTTATATAAATATGCTTAGGCGCATCAAACTGCACAATCTCTTTTTCTGAGCCCCCATATCTGGAAATCATGACTTTCAGCGGAACTCTTTTTACATCATAAATTTCTGCGTGCACCCTTATATTATCTGCCATCACCTTGGCATTTTTTATTTCTTTTCCGAGCTTGTCTACCGCAATCGGTGTCAACTGCACAACATTCTGCCTACTCTTTTTTATATCGTCAGCATTAAGTTTCACTTCCACAGCATGAACTTTATCTATATCTCCCGCCGGAGCACTCACCTTTATTTTTCGTGCCGACATTCGGATATTCCCCAGCTCCTTATTTTCAGGTATATCACCGTATTTCTTTACGACAATATCTTTCCACGCAGTCAGCTTCTTTTCAACCTTTATTTTAATATGCCCCGGATACTTTTCCGCAACCTTGTATCCGTCAGGAACCAAAACCTTAACAGGCACTGTATTCGTTCCTATATGCAGTTTGCCGGAATCAACTACCGCCGCCAAGTCAACATTAGGTTTCAGGTAGTAGAATTGTCCTCTCTTGCCTTCCAATTTAACCGCAACACTTTCGGGCTCCACATTTTTAACAGCCAATCCCCTGTTCTCAAGAATTTTTTGATTTTCCAAAACCACATCCAATCCGCTTACTGTATGTTTGGTTGTCGGGTTTACTTCAACAAAAACATAAATCCAGAGAAAAATCGCCAACCCTACACATAATATCTTATATAGATTTCTATGTCTTTTCATCAGTCCCTACCTCCGTTTTTCTGTCTAAATTTATCGAAGGTGGATCTGAAATTCCCCATTTTCGGATCTTCCATCTGTCCCAAATATGTGTTGAGAAGTGTTTTTTCAACTGTCTTGGTATCCACAAACCTTGCAAGCTTACCATCCGTTGCGATTGAAATCGCTCCCGTTTCTTCCGATACAATTATCGCTATCGCATCCGAATGCTCCGTAATACCGATACCCGCCCTGTGTCTGGTCCCCAAATCTTTGCTCAACCCTTTATTCTGGGTAAGAGGCAAAACACAGCCGGCAGCCAAAATCTTATCTCTTCTTATTATCACGGCACCATCGTGCAAAGGTGCTCCCTCATAGAAAATATTTCCTATAAGTTCCTCAGAAATCTCGGAATTTACTATGGTTCCCGTCTCTGCAATATCACTCAAACTGGTTTCTCTCTCAATTATGATTAAAGCCCCTGTCTTATTGGCTGAAAAATAATCCGTAGCCTTAGCGACTCTCTTGGTTATCTCCTTTGACCTCTCCTTGTCTACTTGCGTAAATCTCGGTTTCAGGAACTTGCTTCTTCCCATATATTCCAATGCACGCCTAAGTTCAGGCTGAAAAACTACTACTAATGCAAATACTCCCAGAGTAGTGGTTCCTTTTAAAAGGAAATACAACGTATATAGGTGCAATTTATCCGCCAAAAAAGTTACAAGCACCAAAACAAGCAGACCTTTTACCAATTGCTCTGCTCGTGTCTCCATTATAAGCCCAAGGACTCTGTATATTACAAACGCTACTATTGCAACATCTATGACATCCAATATACCTATCTCGGAAAAAATGCTCCCTATCAGCTCCATGTGATACCACTCCTCGTTATTTCTATACATTTATATTGTACATAAAATATACGGTACTTTCAATAGATATAAATAATAAATGTCGGCTTTATAGGGTTCTCCTGCCTTCCAGTGCTTTAAACAGCGTCACCTCGTCAGCGTACTCCAGGTCTCCGCCCACAGGTATTCCGTTTGCTATTCTGCTCACCTTGATACCTGACGGTTTCAAAAGCCTCGAAATATACATGGCAGTAGCCTCTCCTTCTATGTTCGGGTTAGTAGCCAAAATCACTTCTTGCACATCGCTTTCCTGCAATCTTACAAAAAGCTGCTTTAAATTTATATCGTCCGGTCCAATGCCGTCCATGGGCGAGATAGTTCCGTGCAAAACATGGTAAAGCCCTTTATATTCTTTCATTCTTTCCATAGCAAAAACATCCTTCGGACTCTCCACCACACAAATCACATTATTGTCTCTTCTTGTGTCCGCACAAATCTCACAAGGTTCCTTATCCGTCAAATTCCCGCATACAGGACAAAATATCATATCTCTTCTGGCACTCTTCAAAATTTCGGCAAGACTGTTCACATCCGATACATCCATGCCCAGAATATGAAAAGCCAATCTCTGTGCACTCTTCCCACCTATACCGGGAAGTTTTGACAACTCTGCAATCAGCTTTGCCAATGGTTTGGAATAACCGCTCATCTCTTTTCCTCTTAAATACTCATTTAAATATAATTTTTACAGCCCCGGAATCCCCAGACCGCCTGTAAGCTTGCCCATTTCCGTTTCCGACATTTCCTCTACCTGACGAATTCCCTCGTTAACGGCTGCCATTATCAAATCCTGTAACATTTCTATGTCGTCAGGATCAACCACCTCAGGTTTAAGGTTTATACTCTTTATTTCTTTCTTTCCCGAAATCACAACTTCTACAGCCCCTCCACCGGCTGTTGTTGTAACCTCTTTAGCCTCTATTTCCGACTGCAAAGCTTCCATCTGTGCCTGTAATGCCTGTAGTTGCTGCATTTGTTGCATGCTTCCTGCCTTTGCGGCCTTATTTCCACCGGGTTTTTTCCCCGCTCTCATACCTTTTCCCATTTTTCATCCTCCTACAACACTGTTACATTTTCTACTCTATCTCAACATTTATACCCAAAGCGTCTTCTATCTTTTTTGCTCTGTCCAGCACCTTGTCTTCCTTAGGCTGTTTTGGAGCCTCATCTGTATACACACAGGTAATTTTTCTCTTAACGCCCGTGAGCTCCTCCAAAACTTCAACAAGAACATTCTCGTTCAGCAAAATCGCCCTTTTTGCCGGATCACTCTTCACAAAAATTTTAACTTCCTCTCTCTCCTCTGAAACAATGTAAGCTCCTGTAACCATAATTTGAATCATCATCATTCTTTCTCGGCCTCTTTGCAATACATTATTCCACAGTTCTTTCAAGTCCCGCTTGCTTTCGGAATCCGAAATATTCTTCTCTCCACGATTTTGTCCAACTTCTTTCTGAACTTGCTCGGCATTTTTTTGAACTTGCTCCACATTTTTTTGAGGTTGCTCAGCATCTCCATTAACTTGTCCGGCTTCCGGCAATTTCGGTTTTTTCTTCGGCGGCTTTATCTGTACATTTATTGGTTGTGCAGCCTGTTTCACTTTAACATTTTCCGTCTCTGTTTCCCCCGAAGCCAGCATAACAGCCGCAACCTCCAGCAATATCCTTGCCTGCGTCGACCATTTTGCCTCCATAGACACCTTACTCAACGTAACTATACCACGATTGATATCGGAAACGGTCATCCTGTTTGCCTGTTTCTTCAACCTCTCTATGTTTTCTATGGATAATGTCATCATATCTTCGGGCTTATTCAAATAGCTTGCCATCATAAGATTTCTATAATGTCCTATCCAATCCTTAAACATCTGCTTCTCATCTTTTCCCAAATTAATCAGGTGGTTTATTTTAATTAGCACTTCTCCGGCATTGCCGTCAATCACGGCATCCGTCAAATCTATATAGGCTTCTTCTCCGGCAGCCCCCAGTGTCTCCAAAACATCTTCCCGTTCTACAACCTTCTCACCCGAAGCCAGACATTGATCCAAAATGCTGAGCCCGTCTCTGACAGATCCATCCGCATTTTTCGCCACTATTTTCAAAGCCTCATTGCTCACTTCAGCTCCAAGATCTGCACATATTTTTTTCATGCCCTGAATTATGACATCCTCAGGAACCCTTCTGAAATCTAAATGCAAGCACCTTGACAGTATGGTTTTGGGCAATCTTTCCGGCTCAGTGGTCGCCATAACGAAAACAACATATTCCGGAGGTTCTTCAAGGGTTTTTAGTAGTGCATTAAAAGCACTGTTTGAAAGCATATGCACTTCGTCTATTATATAAACTTTATATCTACCGGAAATCGGCGGATACGCTATACTCTCGTTTAGTTCTCTTACATTGTCAACCCCGTTATTTGAAGCGGCATCTATTTCAACCACATCCATATGTGTCCCTTGCTTTATATTAATGCAACTTGCACATACCCCGCAAGGCTTTTCTCCATTCGTGGATTCACAATTAATCCCCTTAGCTAAAATTCTTGCAAGAGTAGTTTTTCCCGTACCTCGTGTGCCGGAAAACAGGTATGCATGACTTATTTTATCGTTTTTTATTTGATTTTTAAGTATTTTTACTATATGTTCCTGCCCCAGAACTTCTTCAAAAACTTCCGGTCTGAAACTACGATAAAGTGCTTGATACATATGGACTCCTCTCTGAAAATAAAAGATCCGCAGCGGCTTTGCCTGCCAAGAATAAGGCTTATCTGTGGCACATAAGCGGCTCCGTTTATCGCTGCTTCCTTCCGGACCTGACGAGGTTCACAGATTCTTATTGCACAGGACCCTAACTAGCAGGCAAAGCCGCTGCGGACACTACGAATATTATAGTTGTTTCAATATCCAAAGTCAATAAATTTTACTTTTAAAGCCTTTCCGCAAACCGAGTTTTCCGCTCTCTTAAACAGCGACTTTCGCTATTTTAACGCATCGGAATATTTTTCTATTCTTTCAAATACCTTGTTCTGCCCCAGTATCTGCTGAATCTCCCAAATATCCGGCGAATTCGACCTGCCTGTCAAGGCTATCCTGATTACCGTACTCACATGTCCTACATGCCCCTTGTACTCCTCCGGATTTTTCTTATAATCCTTAGGTTTTGCCGCATATCCCATCCTACTTCCCATCTCTCTTATCTTCCCGAACCATTCTTCCTGATTGTCGGAATGCTGATAGCTCATCATATACTCTTGCAAAATTTCTTTCGCCACGTCCGTACCTACCTGCTCAGGAAGTTCATCTTCTATAACAAAATATTCATCAAAGAAATACTTTATAAACTCAAATATCTGACAGCAATATGCCAAATCTTTCCTTGGTTTTGCACCTGTTCTATCTATATCCAGAACCTTAAGCAACATTTCTTTTTTATCGGAAATAACTTTGTATTTTTTTTCATCCGTCAATTCAGCCCAGTCAGCAAGATAGTCATATATACATGCCGCACTCATTCTTGATAGTGTTTCCTTACTTACGTCATTAAGCTTATCCAAATCGAACAAAGTCCCCGAATTGCTCATCTTCTCGGTAGAAAACTCAAACTCACAAATATCCGCTTCCGGATTTGCAAATCTCCATTCCTCGAAGTTGGAGTTCAAAATAGTTAGGATATATTCACTCACAGCCTCAGGTATATATCCCTGTCTCTTGTAGTAATCCAACGAAAGCTCCGGATCTTTTCTCTTTGAAAGCTTTCTTTTCGTCTCTCCGTCCATCTTCATGAGAACCGTCGTATGGCAATAAACCGGCAATTTAAATCCCAAAACATTGAAAAGTTCAAAATGTATAGGTAGTGAAGAAAGCCACTCCTCGCCCCTGACAACATGTGTGGTTCTCATTAAATGGTCATCCACAACATGGGCAAAATGATATGTAGGAATCCCTGTTTTTTTCAGTATTACAACATCCATTTCGTTTTCCGGCATCGAAAGTTCCCCTCTGATGCCGTCCGTTATTGTAAAATATTTCTCCGGATTTCCCGACGAACGAAGCCTGATAACATACTCCATTCCCGCTTCTTTTTTTTCTTTTATCTCATCAAAGCTCAGGTCTCTGTGCTTTGCCCACTTACCGTAATATCCCGGATTTGCCTTGACTTTTTCCTGTTCCTGCCTAATCTCATCAAGCTCTTCTTCCGTACAAAAACATGGATATGCCGCTCCCTGCTCCACAAGCGACTTGGCATAACATTGATAAATTTCCGCTCTTTCACTCTGCTTATACGGTCCGTAATCACCCTTGTCTCCGTCCGCTCCTGCACCCTCATCAAATCTGATTCCGAAATAATCCAGCGCCTCTATCAGAGAAGGTATGGCTCCTTCCACCTCTCGCTTGTGATCCGTATCTTCTATTCTCAAATAAAAAATGCCGCTGCTGAGATGTGCAAGCCTCTCCCCCGCAAAAGCTCCATATAAATTCCCTAAATGAATAAATCCGGTTGGACTCGGTCCCAATCTCGTCACCTTTGCCCCGTCCGGAAGATTTCTTTCCGGATAAACTTTTTCATAATGCTCAGGTGTTTTATCTATCTCCGGAAAAAGTAATTCCGCCAGCTTTTTGTAATCCATATTACTTATTTTATGATTGCTCTTGGATGCAATCACTCTCTCCCTTCCATCTATAATCTCAATAAATTATTTGTCTCTGTATCGTTCTTATTATCTCACAGCCGCTCTATATCCACAATAAAATTTTATCATGATTAAATTTTTTAAATTATTTGAAAAAATACGTGTCTTTTTTCAAAATAGTGGTATACTATAATTAATAACAAACCGAATGGGGGTGTTCTATATGAAGACAGTTATATCAAGTAAAAATTTCCCGATGAATGATGCTTTAAAGGAAAGAATTGAATCTAAGCTTGGTAAATTTGAAAAATATTTTTCAAAGGACAGCATTGCCAATGTAATGGTCTCCAAGCAAAAGGATTTAAACAAAATTGAAGTTACATTCAAAGCAGGCGGAACCTTGTTCAGAGCTGAAGCATTATCCGATGATGTGAATTCAAGCTTGGATAAGGTCGAGGACAAACTGTTTACACAGATTACTCGATTCAAATCCAAATTGCAGAACAAGTATAAAAACAATAGAGATATAATCTTTCAGGAACTGCCTGACAAATCTTCCGAAGAGCATGAAGATGATTTCGTAATAGCAAAGACGAAAGAGTTTGAACTGAGACCTATGTCTCCGGAAGAGGCGATATTGCAGATGGAACTTCTCAATCATGATTTCTTTATCTTTATGAATACGGAAACAGGCAAAGTTAATGTGATATACACGAGGAAAAACGGCCATTACGGTCTAATCAATCCTAAATATTGATTTTGAAAAATCTTCTGACGTTATTTGTCAGTAAAGCGGAGGGGCTTCTCAGTTAAATGAGAAGCCCCTCCGCTTTTTCATTATTACATCCGATAATCAAATATGTTCGCAACTCAGCTGACCTGGTCTTTGACCCCACACTCGCCTTTACGAGAGTTTCTCTCAGGACTTACTTCTAAGCTACGCCATGATCACTGCCGCCTTGCGGTTCAGCTTACGTGGATCCTTTCGCCCGTAGCTGGCTTGGACTTTCAACCACAGACCTGAGTTGCGAACATATTTGACCCCGCCGATGCAAAAGCACATGAATATATTTCACCCGCCCCCATCTCTCTTAAAACCCGGGCACAGGCCTGCATTGTACTTCCGGTTGTATATACATCGTCTATCAACATTAAACGTTTATTCCTTATCTTCTCTCTTTGCACACTGCCGGAAACAGCTTCAAAAGCTTCCGCCGCTTTTTGCCGCCTATCAACACCTCCCATCTCCGCAGAAGCATTTAAGTAATTCCTGTTCACAATTACATCATACAGAACATCTACATTCATAAGTTTCCCTAAAGCCTCTGCCAGCAAATCCGCCTGATTATATCCCCTTAGCATTTTCTTCTTGGGATGCATGGGAACAGGTACCAGAAAATCCACATGCACATCATCCACAATCAACCTGTCCATCATTATTTCAGCAATATTTTTTGCTAAAAAGGGTTTGTTTCCATACTTGAATTGATGCACTATATCCCTCTCTCTATCATTGAAATTTACACATAATCGCCCATTAACGATATACGTTTCATATCTATTTTGACAATCATAGCACACCTGTCCGTCATATGATAATTCCTTACCGCAAATTTCGCACACCGCCCCGTCAATCCACGAAACATTTTCAATACACTCGCTGCACAAACCGTATTTATGCTCTGCATCTATCAAATTTCCGCATGACATACAGTAAATATTTTCCGGAAATATAATATTAATAATAACTTCCATGGCACGGCTAAATCCCGAATATTTGCTTCCCATACTCCATCCTTTCTCTTAATCTGACTGACAAACCGGAATATTTCTTGGAAACTAAATTATTATCTATCATAGCCTCAACCATTCGTTCCCTGCCTACCAAGGTGACAAGCCCCTTGCCTCTGGTAACAGCAGTGTAGAGCAGGTTTCTGGTTCCCAACATTGACGAAACGTGCATTATAGGCATCACCACAATCGGAAACTCGCTGCCCTGACTCTTGTGCACCGTCATAGCATATGCAAGCTCCAATTCTTCCATCATATCAAACTCATAGCGAACATATCTGTCATCATCGAAAAGGATTTCTACGAAGTTGTATTCCAAATCAATTGTCTGAATATATCCCACGTCCCCATTGAAAACTCCCTGACCATCTTCAAACGTTCTGCCATGCTTCCACTCCAGCCTGTAGTTATTCTTTATTTGCATCACCTTATCGCCCTCTCGAAAAATTCTGTCTCCAAAAAATTTTTCTTTAAGGTGCGGCTTCTCCGGATTAAAAAGTTTTTGCAGTTCCTTATTTAGGTTGACGCTTCCCAGCATTCCTTTTTTAGTAGGCGTCAACACCTGAATATCTCTAACCGGATTACAATCCTTAACATATTCCGGCAATCTTCTGCCGCAAAGTTCCAAAATTGTTTGCAATATCTCCTCATCCGTATTTTTCCTGAGAAGAAAAAAACCTTTTTCTTTCTCATTATAAAAAGGCATTTCACCACTGTTGATTCTGTGGGCATTAACCACTATAAGGCTCTCGCCTGCCTGGCGAAAAATATCCTTCAAAGTTACTTTCGGGACAACGTCACTGTCCAGTATGTCTCGCAGCACGTTTCCGGCACCTACCGGCGGTAACTGATCGACATCTCCAACCATCACAAATCGTGTCCCGCATGAAACAGCTTCCAAAAGAGCATCCATCAAAAGCAAGTCTATCATCGATGCCTCGTCCACTATCACAACATCATATTCCAGTTTATTTTCTCTGTTTTTCCCAAAAACCATACTTGATTCGTTCTCGGAATAATAATATTCAAGCAGTCTGTGTATCGTAACGGCATCCTCACCTCCGGTCTCTGCAATTCTCTTCGCAGCTCTACCTGTCGGTGCAGCTATTGCAACACTTTTTCCCGCATTTTTAAATATCCTGATTATGGTATTTATTATGGTAGTCTTTCCTGTTCCCGGTCCTCCGGTAATAACCGCAAACGGCTCCCTCATTGCCAGAAGTACAGCCTCTTTCTGATTATCGGACAGCTTAATTCCGCTTTCTTCTTCTACTTGCCTTATTACCGCCGCTGCGTTGACTGCAACAGAATCCAATCCGGCGTTTTTGACTGAGAACAAGTTGTTGCAAACACGTTTTTCCGCATCATAATACTGAGACAGGAAAACCACCCTCATTCCTTCCAACATGTCTATCCTTACGCTTCCCTCTATTGCCAAATCCATCAGCTGTGCATTTACCAAATCCACGCCGACTTCCAACCCTATCGAAGCGGTCTCCAAAAACATTCTTTCGGGAAAGCAGGTGTTGCCGTCTCCGATAAATCTCCATAAATAATATATTATACCTTGCTTTATTCTCTGTTCAGATTCATGATCAAACCCCAGCATACGTGCCATGCGATCGACCTTTTGAAATCCTATCCTCGGAACTTCCCTCAGCAACCTGTAAGGATTTTCTTTTATAATCTCAATGGTATTTTCTCCATATATTTTATAAAACTTCAATGCATAAGCTGTGGAAATCCCGTGTTCTTGAAAATACAAAGAAATCCTTAGAAACGTACGCCTCTCATCATAAGACTCCTTTATTATCTCGAGTTTCTTTTTGCCGATTCCATTAACTTCCGTCAATCTTTCGATATCATTTTCAAGGATGTCCATGGTCCTCTCGCCATACATTTTCACAATAAGTGCCGCCGTTTTAGTCCCGATTCCCTTTATAGCTCCCGATCCCAGAAACAACTCAATAGCCTCAACCCCTTCAGGCTCCACTACGCTGTATTCGGTGAATACAAACTGCTCACCATATGTGGCATGAGTCTTCCATTCACCAAGCAGGTTGTACGAAAGTCCCTTTTCCACCTCAGGCAAATACCCTACAATAGTAGCCTGAACCCGGCTGTTTTCAAGAACAGCCACGACATATCCGTTTTCACTGTTGTGGAATATGACCTCTGTAATTATCCCTTTTAGATTTGTCACTTTATTCATAGTATCTCTCAAATCGGTTCCTATTTAAAATCTACACTCTTGTAGACTCTTCTGTTCTCAAGCGTCCATACTTTTCCGCTCATTTCTCCCTCTTTCAAATCTTCCATAGCCAGCTGCATATCATAAATTCGTGCATCGAATATATCCAAATAATGCAACATCTCCGCTTCCGGAAACATCGGTCTTTTCGGGCTTCCAAATTCAGGTTCATAATGATGTGATAAAATCATGTGCTGAAGCATCACCTTTTTCTCCTCCGAAAAACCAAGTCTGTCCGCCCTGGCTTCTATTCCTACAACACCTTGTACTATGTGTCCAAGCATTTCGCCCTTAAATGTATAGCCTGATGAAATTCCAAGCGGATTTGAATCAATCTCTCTTATTTTCTCCATATCATGAATGATGACCCCCGTACATACCAAATCTTCGTTCACACCGCTATAAACTCCGCACAATGCCTTAGCTGCCAATATCATACGTTTCATGTGGTAGAGTAATCCTCCGAGTATCGCATGGTGATTTTTCGACGCCGCAGGATAATATAGTAATTTTTCCTTATTTTCTTCCAAAATCTCAACACATAGCTCCTTAAGCTGAGCGTCTTTCATACTCCGTGCCGTTTCTAAAATAAATTCATACATATCCTCACTCGGCTCCGGTGCCGTTCTGACAAACTCTCCCGGATCCAGCCCGTCTTCGGCAACCGCCGCTCTTATCTTGGCAATCTTAATTTGCCTTGTGTTATTCCATTCTGTAACAATCCCCTTGACCTTAACCAGGGTGCCAACAGGAATTTCTTTCATCTCGCAGCCTTCCTCCGGAGTAATATCCCATTTTTTCGCCGTCATTTCACCCGTGCTGTCCGATAAAATGAAATCCAAATATTCTTTTTTATTCCCTCCAACCTTTACATCTACGGCTTTCATCATAAAGAAATCCGTAAACTCGCTGTTCACTTCCATTTCCCCTAAATAAAACTCTTTCATAAAACACCTCTATATTTATATAATCATCTTTATTGCATCCTTTACATTTTTCATGTAAATATTTTACATAAATTTTATAACACTGTCAATATCCACAGACGGCATCAGCATTTGTATAATATATGCATTTTACCCCAAACAACCCGAAAGACCGGCGTGATAGCCGGTCTTTTAAAACACTGTTTTTTATTATATTTTTCACTAAACACGTACAACTCGTGTCAATCTCTTTGAATAATATGATGAGTAAACAGAATCTGTTCTCACTCCTCTTTGTGGTGTAGAAGCATGTACAAACATTCCTCCACCCGAGTAAATACCTACATGAGATATTCTTGAGCCGTTGCTGAAACATAATATGTCTCCGGGCATTGCACTTGTCAACGGTATTGATGAACCGAATGATGCATAAGCGCTGGATGACCTCGGTACGCTTTTACCGACCTGTGAATAACAATAACTTACAAGTCCCGAACAATCAAACCCCGCAGGACTTGACCCTCCTCTAACATACCTTTTTCCAAGCTGTTGCTGTGCAAGCGAAACCACTGATGAAGTTTGCGGTACAGCCACTGCCGCATTCGCAGCTTTGTAAGCCTGCTCAGACATGTTTGAAATGCTTACAAAATCTTTCGATACCCAGCCTGACACTCTTGAATTGGCTATGTACACCCAATTCCCATTCTCACCGGCAGCTCTGACGATTTCGCCCTTATATAACTTGCCTTTTACCTGACTGCTTGTTGATGCATCAGCTCTAACATTAAGATTATTTTCTTTCACAGTCGCAACCTTGATTGTACTGCTTACAGTATTTTGTGGATTAGCGTATGCTTGTTCCACCGGAGCAACAAATGTTGCTGTCCCTAAAAGTGCTACGCAGATGGCGATAGTTGTAAATCTACGCAAACACAAAGAATAAAACTTTTTCATAACGATAACATTTTCTCCTTGTTTTTTAGATTTGTAACACATCTGTAACATTAGTGTAACATTTGTGTATCATTTTGTCAAGGAAAAACCTGTCCGTTTTATTTAAAGTCCTTTAACCACATTGAAAAATCAACATCGCTGGGGATTTTCAATCCATTCCTCGGAGACAGGCTCACCCGGTCGGTTCCTGCCCCGTCCGGCGAACAATTTCTCTTAAATTGTTGTGTGAAAAATCTTCTATAAAAAATTTCAAGACATTTTGAAATTTCATCCCTGCTGTAACTGTCTTTAAAAACAATTTCCGCTATTGCCATAAGTTTCTCGGGATCCAATCCGTAATGCATAAAAGAATGAATGAAAAAATCATGCAACTCATAGGGTCCTATTTTTTCCTCCGTCTTCTGAGTCATTTCCGCAGTCTTCTCATCGACAGGCAAAAGTTCCGGAGATATCGGGGTGTCAATAATCGACATTAAAACCTCACAAAGTTTTTTATCATTCTTTGAGTAATTCTCACTTCCCTGTAATCTATCCTCCATGTACCACTCTAAAATATGCTTTATGAATGTCTTCGGCACGGACGAGTTTACGTTATACATCGCCATATGGTCACCGTTATATGTACACCATCCCAATGCGGCTTCGGATAAATCTCCCGTTCCCACAACTATTCCTCCATGTTTGTTGGAAAGATCCATCAATATTTGTGTCCTTTCTCTTGCCTGTGCATTTTCATATGTCACATCATGTTCTTCGGGATTATGCTTTATATCTGAAAAATGTCTGCTTACAGCCTCAGTAATGCTGATTTCCATAGAGTCCGTGTCCAGCAACTCCATAAGCGAGTGTGAATTGCCGAAAGTAGTCGCCGATGTGCCAAACCCCG
Source organism: Bacillota bacterium (assembly GCA_041844735.1). Classification (GTDB taxonomy): domain Bacteria; phylum Bacillota; class Clostridia; order Peptostreptococcales; family Anaerovoracaceae; genus CAJPNN01. The sequence continues at coordinate 2,633 of JBGZBP010000032.1, read as the reverse complement.
GCATAGTAACCGCCAATATGTCCTTTGAAGGTCTGCCCAGCAATCTCAACGCCTCATCACAAACAAGCAGTGCCAACGTGGAATCCAGCCCTCCCGATATGCCAAGCACCAGTTTTCTGCATCCTATCTGTGATATTCTGCGAGCCAGTCCTGTGGCTTGTATTTTAAAAACCGTTTTGCACTTATTTGCCAAATCCATCTTGTCAGACGGTACGTAAGGATGTTTATCGTAAATAGACAATAGGCTATGTTCCTCTAAATTCAATGTTGGTATAGGTCCTATTTCTTTTTCATCCGGTGCATATATGTAGTATGATGTTTTTTCTATTATCTCCTTGAATGTATCGCTTCTCATGCGTTCATAGTCCAATATTTTAACATCTATATCTCCATAAATAATCGTGCTTTCCATTGATAATGTCTCACATTCAGAAATCACCTTTCCGTTCTGTACTATGAAAGATCCTCCAAGGTATACATTATCACTTACCGATTCTCCCGGACCTGCATCGGCTGTGCATATAGCCACTAATGCAGGCATGCTGTTTGCAACTGCGATTGATTTGTTCATTTCAAAAGTTCCGTAGGATGCCGGTGTAGCTGTAAGATTAATAACTATGTTCGCTCCTGCGCAACAAGCGGAAAAAAATTTTTCACTTATATTTGGAAATACATTTCCTGACTGTACAACAAATACTGCCCCCGTACTTTTATCAGTGAAACAATGCCTTGAAAAAGTTATATTTTCGCCTGCAACCTCTAAAGTTGATTCTTCATCAATTCCTGTGCTTTTTTCTGAAGGCACTACTCCCAAGATTTCTCCTCTTTGCAATACAAAAGCAACGTTCACTATCCTATGCTTTATTTTCAAGTAACTTCCAAAAACGATTACCGCCTCAAAATCACGGGATGCATTTTTCAATTTTTCAATTGCCGCTATATTCGCTTTGTACAGCGTTTCCTGATATATTAAATCCCCAAGAGTGTTCCCGCACAAAGCACCTTCCGGAAAACATATAATTCCTGCCCCTTTCGACTCAGCTTTTCTCGCCAGCTTTATTATCTCTTCACAGTTATATTCCGGATTTGCAAGTTTTATCCCGGGCGTACTGCATGCCACTCTTATAATTCCATACTCGTTAGGCATCTTAATCCTCCTTGTCAGCACTATTTGTCCTATTCATCCATCAAAAAGGTAACTTAACCCCTATAAAAAACATCAAAATAATCAGAACAGACATAAACAAGCCTGCTCCCGCCACTATGCTCTTGGCAGTCTGATAGCTTGAAAGTTTTTCCATAACAACGAAAATAGCCGCCCCTATCATGCCTCCTGCCGTATTCAATATCAAATCGTCGATATCCATAATACCTAGTGCAAATATGTATTGCAGAAGCTCTATAAAAAAGCTTGTCAGACACACCCATGCCACGCTCTTTAAAAATGCACGTCGTCCTCTATTTATTGTCTGAAATAATATTCCCAGCGGAATCAACAGTATTAAATTTGCATATATCTCAGATTTAATATGACCTTTTACTACATCTGCAGTAAAAGGATTTTCCTTACCAAATCCGATAAAAGGGTCAAAGTTGACTGCTCTTACACCTGTAGTCTCAAAATTTGCAATCAATCCGTATGATGCCCCTCTAAAGAGTGTCACCTTGAGCAAAAAATACCCATATACTATAGCAACTAATATCAGCACTATATTTACAACTATTCCGGTTCTATTCTTACCTGCCACAGATTTTCTCCCAATTTTTAATTCTTTCCTATCTTTTCCATAAAGTTTTTCATTACCTGAGCAGTCTGTGCTCTTGTCGCACTGCCTTTGGGATTCAAATCCCCCTGCTCGGTGCCGCTGACTATGCTGTTTTTAACAGCCCACTTCATGGAATTCAGAGCATATTCGGATATTTGCGTTGAATCCTTAAAATTCATGACTGCATCCTTGCTGTCAGATAAAGACTTATTCAAAGACTTTGCATAATTATACATCATTGTAATCATCTCTTCTCTTGTAATGTCCTTGTCCGGTTTGAATTCATATTCCGAAACACCCTTAACCAACCCTTTGGATTTCGCCCAAACAACGGCATCCCTGTACCACGCCGTTTCGCTAACATCCTTAAACGGCGATATCGAGTCTGTTTTAGGTTTGCCCGAAGCATTATAAAGCATTTGAACCATCATAGCTCTCGTCAAAACAGTCTCGGGACTGAAATAGTTCTGAGACGTACCCGCCATTATCTTATTCTCTACTGTATAGTTCACGGCAGCCTCATACCATGCCCCTTGTTTTACATCAAAAAATATTTTTGATGCAACCAATTTAATATTATCAGAGGCAGTAGGCTTCTTGTTATCATCCTTCTTATTTTCTGGCTCTTTCTTCTCTTTCTCTTTGTTATCCGCAGCAGGCGGCACTATACCCCCACCGCCGGAGATAATTCCGCCACTTCCCGGCACCGAACCTGTTCCTCCCGAACCGCCCGGCGTAGGAGTTACTGAACCTGAACCTCCTGACCCTGAACCTCCCGGTGCAGGAGTTACTGAACCTGAACCGCCCGGTGCAGGAGTTCCCGGAGTAGATCCGGTATTTCCTGTATTATTTTTATTCTGCTGAATT
>JBGZBP010000031.1:0-2740 GCA_041844735.1 Bacillota bacterium | reverse complement strand
TTGATGGACAGATTAGTTTTGATGATTTGGAAGATACCTAAAATTACAGGTATCTTTTTTTATGAGAAAAATAAAAGAAAAGTCGTTCTTTTGTTAATATAAGAGCCTATGAGGGAAAGTCTGTAAATAAGTATGAACTAATAGCCTTCTATGATAGAATTATCAAAGGAGGCTATTTAAAATGGCAAAAAAAGTAGTAAAAAAAGTAGGACCGTTAACGGAAGCTAAGAAAGAAATTATCGCAAGGCTCATTGAAGAGTATGATATTGAATCTGCAACCGATATACAAGATGCCCTTGCAGATCTTCTAGGCGGTACAATCAAAGGAATGATGGAAGCCGAGATGAATGAACATCTAGGCTACGAGAAAAGTCAGCGTTCAGATTCTGATAACGCTCGAAATGGTTACAAATCCAAGCGAGTACGTAGCAGTTATGGGGAATTTGATATAGATGTCCCGCAGGATAGGAACAGCACATTTGCCCCAAGAATAGTTGGAAAAAGGCAGAAAGATATATCGGAAATAGATCGTAAAATCATAGCGATGTATGCAAGAGGAATGACCACTAGGCAGATTTCCGAGCAAATTGAGGATATATACGGGTTTGATGTTAGCGAAAGCTTCGTATCTGATGTAACTGATAAAATACTTCCTGAAATCGAAGAGTGGAAAGCAAGACCGTTAGATGATGTATACCCGATTGTATTTATTGATGCTGTTCATTTTTCAGTTAGAAAAGATAAGTCTATACAGAAGCTAGCTGCCTATGTAGCATTAGGTATTAATTTGGACGGAAAAAAAGATGTTTTGGGTGTTTACATAGGAGAAAATGAAAGTAGCAAATATTGGCTTGGAATACTTAATGAGCTTAAAGCTCGTGGCATTAAAGATATTATGGTAATGTGTGCGGACGGGCTTACCGGAATAAAAGAAAGCATTGCTGTAGCCTTCCCTAATACAGAATATCAACGCTGCATTGTTCATCAAGTTAGGAATACTCTTAAGCATGTTCCATACAAGGATAAGAAAGCATTTGCAAATGATCTAAAGATAATTTATCATGCCGATACCGAAGAGAAAGGATACTCAAATCTGCAGGAGGTAACAGAAAAATGCAATGCTAAATACCCTAATGCTATGAAAAGCTGGGAAAAGAACTGGGATGCTATAGTTCCGATTTTCAAATTTTCAAAAGAAGTTAGAAAAGTTATTTACACAACGAATGCAATCGAAAGCTTAAATAGTACATATAAGCGTTTAAATAGGCAAAGAAGCGTGTTTCCATCGGAGACAGCACTACTTAAGGCTTTATACCTGGCAACAGGAACAGCAACAAAGAAATGGACTCAGCCTCTTAGAAATTGGGCTTGTGTTTATGGTGAATTTCAAATAATGTACGGCGAAAGAATGCCGCAATAATTAAAAAAAACAACATGCCATAGTGCCTGAAATATCAGGCAAATGTTGACATGCCGTTTTTTTGATTTTATACTGTGGTTATTAAAATCGTGAATTCCAAGTAGGAATTCTCAATTAAATCTAAAAGTCATAGAAGTCTATAGAAGCTATTTACAGAGATTTCTTCACACCCTCGAGAATATTAACCTCAACACTTGTCCTGTCCATTTCTTAGTGATATCCATAGTCGCAAGATACAGCATTTTTAAAATGCTGTCATCCGACGGGAAAACAGTCTTGCTTTTGGTTACTTTCCGGAGCTGACGATTGACCCTCAATGGCATTCGTGGTGTAGATTAGTCTTCGTACCGCCTCCGGATACTTGAAATAAGTGGATAACGTAGTCCAGCTATCATGCCACGATTTATAAATCTTTGGATACCTGGAATCCCATTTATCTTTGAACAATTCTAATTCATTTAATGCCGTTTCCTGCGTTGGAGCTGCATATACAAGCTTCAGAACAGCCGTCAGCTTCTTGATATCTTTGTAGGAAACAAACTTCGTTGAATTACGAATCTGATGAATGATACACTGCTGAATCTCTGTTTTTGGATAAACAGCTTCAATTGCCTGTGGAAATACATTTAGTCTATCCACACATATTATCAGGATATCTTCAACTCCGCGATTCTTTAGTCCATTTATTATGGAAAGCCAGAACTTGGCACTTTCATTTTCTCAGACATACATACCAAGAACGTCCTTTTTCCCATTCATATCGATGCCAAGTGCAATGTAAACTGCACGTTTTACAATGCGTCCTTCGCTTCGGACATGATAGTGGATAGCATCTATAAATACGACAGCATACACTTTTTCCAACGGACGTTCCTGCCATTCTTTTACAATTGGAAGGATTTTATCCGTAATCCGGCTGATGGTACTGTCAGAAATATCAATATCATACAGTTTCCACATATGAGATTCGATATCTCCTGTAGTCATTCCCTTTGCATACATGGAAAGGATTTCTTCTTCCATGTCCTGAGTCACAGTATTCTGATATTTTTTGATCAGCTAAGGCTCATACTCACCGTTACGATCTCTTGGAATAGCTACATCCATATCTGCATAGCTTGTGTGCATAGTTTTGCAGGAATGCCCATTCCGACTGTTATCTGTTTCTTTGTTTCGATAGTCATACTTGGAATAACCTAATTCCTCTTCCAGTTCTTCATCCAAAGCACCTTCCGCAAGAACAGACATCATGTCACGCATGATACTGTTTACATCGATGCCGTCTTTGATGCTGATATCATTATTCTTCAGATAATCACG
>JBGZBP010000030.1:0-4401 GCA_041844735.1 Bacillota bacterium | reverse complement strand
CTCCGGTTAGATTGCGCCTTTTTGCATCGGAAAAGGTTGATTTACCGCCATTTTACTCGCTTTATGCCAGTGTTTCAATCTATTTGGTTTTGTAAGATCTGTTTTCTAAAATGAAATTTTAAATTCCACTTCTTAAATAGATGGTAGAATTTCGGATTGCACAGTTGATATTTACTCCTGCATATAATAGTGGTATGTTATTGATTCCTTCTGACAGCGATAGAAGGAGCAACACTATGAGTAAATATATTCCAGGCAACCAGAAACATCTCACCCTTGAGGATCGTCTGTATATTGAGGCTTCCCTGAACAATGGAACCTCTTTCAAGGATATCGCCAGATTCCTCTGCAAGGATCCTACCACTATCTCAAAGGAGATTAAGGCTCATCGAAACTCTGACTGGTATCACAAGGGATTGTTCCTGAATGCTAAAAACTTCTGTACAAAACGCTATCACTGCAGCAAGACAAATGCCTGCAACAAGATCATCATCTGCGGAGTTAAATGTGCTTCCTGCCCTACCTGCAACCAGACCTGTCAGGATTTCGTAAAGGAATGCTGTACCAGACTTGATAAGGCGCCTTATGTGTGCAACGGATGTGATAAGCCGATACACAAGTGTACGATTGCCCATAAGTACAACTATGATGCCCGCTTTGCTGACCGCAAATACCATGAGAAGCTTTCTCAATCCCGATCCGGCATCTCCCTGTCAAAGCGTGAACTCCACGACATAGACAAGGTTGTGACACCTCTGGTGGCACAGGGGCAGTCACCTTACCAGATCTGCACCAACCATCCTGAACTTGGCATCTCTGTAAGGACAATGTATTCCTACATTGATCGCGGGCTGCTTACGCCAAGGAACATCGACCTGAAGCGCAAAGTGAAGTACCGGGCCAGAAAGGTCCATAAGACCCAGATCGTCAACAGGGCGATCTTTACCGGCCGCACCTATGACTGTTTTTGCCGTCTGGGGCTTGATTCCTTTGTGGAAATGGATACTGTCCATTCTTCCAGAGAGTCCATGAAAACACTTTTGACCTTTTTCTTTACCAAGTCAAAGCTATTCCTTGCCTTCCTTATGAATCGGAACACAGAGGGGGCTGTAAGACTTGTATTTGACCGTTTGGAGAAGCGTCTTGGCACCTATGACTTCCTAAGTCTGTTCGAGTACATCCTCACTGACCGTGGGGCTGAATTCGGCGATCCTGAAGCCATGGAGACGGGCGTATACGGCATCGAGCGGTGCAGCATCTACTACTGCGATCCGATGCGCAGCGGCCAGAAGGGCGGCCTTGAGCAGGCACATACGATGCTTTGTATGGTGCTTCCAAAAGGAACTGACTTTTCATTCCTCACCCAGTGGGATGTGAACCTGATCGTGAACCATATCAACTCTACTCCGCGTGAATCCCTGAACGGCAGAACACCTTATTCTGTCGCATTGGAAATGCTTGGCGAGGATGTATTAAAAGCATTTCAGCTTAGGCTGATCGACCCTGACAAAGTCGAACTGACACCTAAGCTGATCCGCTTTAACCACTAACACTTATCATTAAAACGCTGTCAGACTGGAACTTAACTTTTCACATTTTTTGAATGTGGCCGGTGGAATTTAGTCTCGCACACCGTATTCCTGAGGCCTGTTTGCCATACAGTCAATCAGGGATTTTTCATGATAAGATACCCTGATTATAGCAGAACTGCATACTTTGTGCCTCCTTAAAGCACGATATAGCTTAAATTTAAAAGCGCTGGTGGAATTTACTTCTGCACTGGAATTTCGGATTTCAATTTACCGGTAGCAATGATAAACAAGGAAAAACATATCAACAATATTCCGCAGGAATTAAAAGAACACAAGCAATGGCTATGGTTTAAGATTTACCACAACAAAGACAAAAATGGAAATATAAAAATGATTAAGATACCGATCAGTCCAATCACTTGTGATTCAAACGATTGGAATAAAAAAGAGAATTGGTCGGATTTTGAAACCGCATTTGCAGGTTTGGAGAGAAGCGGATGCGATGGTTTGTCTTTTGTATTGACGGAGGAAGATTCCTTTGTTTGTATAGATTGGGACAAGGTGAAAGAAAAGAATTTTGATAAAACGAGAGCAATTATAAGTGATTTTGCAGATACCTATAAGGAAATATCCGTATCCGGAAACGGAGTGCATATTTTTGCTAAGGGGAACATTCCGAAAAATCTCAATAATCAGGACGATCTATTTGAAATGTATAAATCAAATAAGTGCATTGCTATGACCGGTGATGTTATAGGAACTTGCACAGAAATAAAAGAAGAACAATATAAGCTGAGTATCCATTATGAAAGATATGCAATCAAAAAAAGTATCGGAGAACAGATTTCATATTGCCGAAATGTGGGCAGCGATGTTCCGGATATTGAAGATATTATGAAAGCAATCTATCGGACTAACAGAAAGGGAAGCGGACTTTTCACCGGAGGATATTCTACGGGAGATCCAAGTAAAGATGATTTTCAGCTTCTTCTTGTGTTGAACAGCTTTACACATGGAAATGCCGACTTGATGTTGGAAATCTTTTTAAAATCCGCATTGAATCGTATGGGAGATATGAGCAAAAGAAAAACGGAAGCTGCATATATTAAATATCTTAATCAGAGCATTAAAAAGGCACAGGAAGTTGGCGGAACGAATTATTGGGATTACAACTACCACAGGAAAAACAAGGAGGCGATTCGTTGAAAGCATACACGATAGATACGGTATTTGATGTTTCCGATAAGTATATCGTTGATAATATCATTGCAAGGAAAAGTATAACTTTGATTGTTGCTTCACCTAAAAAAGGTAAGACGGCATTGGGGCTTAATCTTGGAATATGTATCAATGAAGGAATTTCTTTTCTTGAAAACAAGGTGAGGAAAACAAAGGTTGTTTATTATTGCAATGAGTTATCCGGAAGTCTTATTCAAGAGAGAGTCGGCAGATTGGATTTACCTTGCTCAAGTACGATGAAATTCTATGAAGGCACAAGTTATGTGGATTTTGATGAGTTTGAAAAAATCATAAAATTAGATGTTGAATCAGGTTATGAGGTGTTTATTGTCGATACTTTTTCCAAGATAAAATATGACAGAAAATACAATGCAAATGATTACAATGACACCTATGAGGTCATGGCGAAGTATTATGAACTCATTGACAAATACAGTTGTACTTTTATCATGATGTATCACACAAAAAAAGATTCTTCGGTAAAAAGTGTCAGTGAGAAGGTTATAGGTTCTCAAGCCTTATCCGGCTCGGTAGATACCATCATTGCGATTGATAAAGCATCGGAATTTGATACGGAATTCAAGTTGGATGTAACAAGCAGGCTCTTTGAATCGAAAGCCTATCAGGTAAAAATACATCCTGTGAGAAAGATATTGGAACTTGATAAAATAGATCCGATTGAAACATTGGAACCGTCTATTCAGAAATTGGTTCAAATGATGCCGAAACTGAAAATGATGGAAGGAACGATAGTGGATATTTGCTCTAAGATTAATCTTGATGTTGAAAGTCCGCAACAATTCGGGAAAACTTTAAGTCGTAATAAGGATATTCTAAAGAAAAATGGAATCAGCATTACGATGAAGCGAGGTAAAAACAATAACAATTACCAAGTTAAATATAATTCGGAGGATGTGATTTATTAAAATGCCGTTCAAACCGTTCGTACCGTTTGATGTTTCGTATATAAGAGAATGTCGTGCGGTATGAACGGTGTAAACGGTAAATGAAGAAGTAACATCTATTTTTTCTGTGTAAGTTAAAGATGAATTTATAAAAATCATGAATTATAGGTAGATAGCAAGCATATACTTTTTGACCACAGTCCAAAAAGTAGGCTTGAAATTTGAAGAATCAAATTTGAAATATTTAGGGAGAACCCTAAGACCCCGAAAAGGAAGGAGTGATGAAATATGTCGAAAAGTATCAATCGTAAAAATAATTGTACCGTTCATTTTATGGTGAACGAAGAAGAGATGAAGGAACTCAATCGAAGATTTGCAATGACCAATTTTAAGAGTAAGAGAGAGTTTTATCGCGATAGTATTTTCAAGAACAGGATCATCAGCATTGATTTATCCGGTGAGTTTCGAAAAGAACTGAGAGAGCTTTCCTCTCTTATCAGTCGTAATTCAGCGAACCTAAATCAGATAGCAAAGGCAGTAAACAGCACGGGAATTATCTACAAAGATGATATTGAGAGCATCAAGAAAGCTTTGCAAGGAGTCTTATCCGAGCTTCGAGAGAAAGTTTCGGATTATATCATCAACGAGGTGATCAGCTGATGGCGGTTACGAAGATACATCCAATCAAGACTACACTGAAAAAAGCGATAGACTATATCTGCAAT
>JBGZBP010000029.1:0-16786 GCA_041844735.1 Bacillota bacterium | reverse complement strand
CGAAATTGTTGCTGCTGTATGTAAACTGATGAGCAATTTGGACTTGATTTATTGTGCAAAAAAGATGAGAGTGTCTGCTCATTGTAATACAACAATAGGGCTTCCGGGAACTTTTTCTTCTCGCTTGCAGCCGAATCATACAACAGATGACCCGAAAGGAATTATGGCATCTGTGATGGAGGGATTGAGTTTAGGATGTGGAGATGCGGTAATAGGATTAAATCCTGTTGATGATTCTGTGGAAAGTGTTGCAAGAATACTGAAGAGCTTTGACGAATTTAAAAATAAGTGGGAAATACCGACACAAATTTGCGTTTTGGCTCATGTTACAACGCAAACAGAAGCCGCAGACAAATTTAATGCACCTATCGATTTGATGTTCCAGTCAATCGCAGGCTCTCAAAAAGGAAACGAAGCTTTCGGTCTTACTGCAACTATGTTAGACGAGGGACACGATATGATGCTTAAGAAGGGAACTTCTACCGGCCCGAATGTTATGTATTTTGAAACCGGTCAAGGCTCCGAACTGTCTTCTGAGGCACATCACGGATGGGATCAGGTAACTATGGAGGCACGCTGCTACGGATTTGCTAAAAGATACAATCCGTTTCTGGTAAATACTGTTGTGGGATTTATAGGACCGGAATATTTATACGATTCAAAGCAGGTAATCCGTGCAGGGTTAGAAGACCATTTTATGGGTAAGCTGACAGGAATTCCGATGGGATGTGATGCATGTTACACAAATCACATGAAGGCAGACCAGAATGATATAGAAAATTTGGCTACACTGTTAGTAGCCTCCGGATGTAATTATATTATGGGCGTACCCCAGGGAGATGACTGTATGTTGATGTATCAATGCACAGGGTATCACGAAGCAGCTGCATTGAGAGAAGTATTCGGACTCCGTCCGATAAAGGAATTTGATATGTGGCTTGAGAAAATGGGATTTTCTGAAAATGGGAAATTAACTCCATTGGCAGGAGATGCTTCGGTATTTATGAGAAAATAGAAGGGAGGCCTAAAAAATGGAACAGGTAGATTTGAAACAACTGATAGAGCAAGTAATAAAAGATATGAATCTAGTTGATTTGCAGGGGAAAGAATCCGATTCGATTTTATCCACACAGAGAAATATTACACTGGAGGATGGGTGCATACCGGATGTAACAGAGGTTGATATTAAGAAACAATATTTAGTTAAAAGCCCGGAAAATGGTGAGGAATACTATGAATTGAAGCAGTTTGCTCCTTGTAGATTGGGAATAGGTAAAGCCGGTGCAAGGTATAAGACGGATCCGCTTCTTCAATTTAGAGCAGCACATTCGGCAGCACAGGACGCGGTATTCAGTGATGTGGATTCTGAATTTGTTGAACGTATGAACTTGTTTACGGTGACAACGCAGTGTGATTGTAAGGATACATATTTAACCAGACCGGATTTAGGCAGAAAACTTGCACCGGAAGCTGTAAATATCATTAAAGAAAAGTGTATGAAAAATCCTACTGTACAGATTTACGTAGCAGACGGGCTCTCCTCTGCTTCTGTAGCCGCAAATGTTCAGGACTTATTACCTGCTATTCTTCAGGGCTTACAGAGCTATGGTATCAGTACAGGGACTCCGTTTTTTGTAAAATACGGAAGAGTTGGTGTAATGGATGAAATTTCAGAACTTACAGGGGCAGAAGTAACTTGTACCTTAATTGGAGAAAGACCGGGACTTATTACTGCCGAATCCATGAGTGCATATATTGCTTATAAGGCAACAGTAGGTATGCCCGAAGCAAGAAGAACTGTAGTTTCCAATATTCATAGAGATGGAACAATGCCGGTAGAGGCAGGAGCACATATTGCAGAAATCATTAAAATAATGCTTGAGAAGAAAGCTAGCGGAACTGATTTAAAATTATAATTGGGGAGGATAAAAGAAATGAAAAGAGATCCCGTTAGAGCCACAGTATTGGCAACAAAAGTTATTCCAAATGTAAATGCTGAACTGGCAGCTCAATTAAATTTGACACCTGATCAAAGATCGTTAGGATTGATTACCGTAGATTGTGATGACGTTACGTATACAGCCTTAGATGAGGCTACAAAAGCAGCTGACGTAAAAGTGGTGTATGCGAAGAGCTTCTATGGCGGTGCAGCTAATGCAAATACAAAACTTGCAGGTGAAATCATAGGTATTTTAGCAGGTCCGAATCCGGCAGAAATCAAAAGCGGACTGAAGGCATGTGTGGAATTTATAGAAAACTCCGCATATTTTGTATCTGCCAATGACGATGATTCTATTGTGTATTATGCACATTGTATTTCAAGAACAGGTTCATACTTGTCTGAGGGTGCAGGTATTGAAGAAGGTCAAGCCTTAGCTTACTTAATTGCACCGCCATTGGAAGCAATGTATGCAGTTGATGCTGCAATGAAGGCGGCAGATGTTGCCATGTGCGTATTATATGCACCTCCTTCAGAAACAAACTTCGGGGGAGCATTGCTGACAGGAAGTCAGTCTGCTTGCAAGGCTGCATGTGACGCTTTTGCAGCGGCAGTTGAATTTGTGGCAGATAATCCAATCGGATGATAGCGAAAGGACGTAAGTTATGGAAGCATTAGGAATGATAGAGGTATATGGCTATTTAAGTGCCGTTGAAGCGTTAGACAGTGCACTTAAAGCTGCTAATGTGGCTTTTCATAGCGTAACAAAGGTTGGGGGCGGATTGGTAACGGTAATGGTTGTTGGAGATGTAGGTGCGGTGAAAGCGGCAATGGATGCATCTTCGGCAGCGGCAAAGCGTGTTGGGGATGTGGTTTCCGTACATGTTATTCCAAGACCGGCAAAATCTGTTTTCGATATGACGAATACAACTTCAAAGACAGAAGAAAGGGTGCAAAATCAAAATAAAGCGATAAATGAATCGGAAACCGGCAGAGAATCGCTGAAGCGGAAAAGCGTTGAAGAATTAAGGCAAATTGCACGTTCATTACATATAGAGAACATGACGAAAAAAGAAATTAAATTTGCAAAAAAAGAGCAACTGATTGAGGCACTTTGTAAATTCAATGAAGCAGTGGAATATACCAGGGAAGTTCCGAAGGAGTCAACAGAAGGAACTCAGGAATAAGTTGATGAAATTTTAAATATAAGGGAAAAAATAGTATTTTTGGAAGTAAAAGTATTTAAAACGTATTAATGATAAGGAGGAATCAAAATGTTAGTAACACAGGCATTAGGAATGATTGAAACAAAAGGACTTGTAGGTTCAATAGAGGCAGCGGATGCAATGGTAAAGGCGGCAAATGTAGTGCTGATTGGAAAGGAACATGTAGGTGGAGGCTTGGTTACTGTCATGGTAAAAGGTGACGTTGGGGCTGTTAAAGCGGCTACAGACGCAGGAGCAGCTGCGGCAGAGCGTGTAGGAGAATTAATTTCAGTACATGTAATTCCAAGACCGCATGAAGAGGTAGAACAGATACTTCCTACTCTCAAGTAATAATTCCAAACTAAAGCAAGAGGTGGGAGGTGAAGGCGTTGAATGTTATAACTGAAAGTTTATTGAGGGATGAGCTTAGAAACAGCCAACCGGAGTATTACTGTATACCAAAAGAAACTATACTGTCTCCGGCAGCCCGCGAATATTTGCAACAACGCAAAATAAAAATTTTAAAAGAGCCACCAATACAAGAGCAAGCACCGGAGAAAGAAAAATGTGAAAAATCCGGCAAGAATTTTGTGTCGGAGACATGGAAGCCTAATTACATAGATTTCGAAACAGGGGCATTTTATATGGAAAAGCCTGAATATATGTGTCAGCTTAGCGGAAATTTATTGGTACCTAAAAACCATGGAAGAATATTATTCAGAGGTAAGCTGGATTCTCTGCAGACAATGATTATTTTAAATCAGGCATTGATGAAAGAATGTGGAACATCGCCCCAATTAATTGAAGATTTGAACAGTGTGCTTTCTGTATTACAAAATATCATGAAATGTGAAGTGTTGGATGAGAAGTTGAAAAGCGGTTTGATAATAGGATTTACTCATGCCGAGCTGCGTAATCGCTCACATGACCCTATGAAATTCTTCGGAATTAAGCAAATGTTGATGCCCGATTATACCATGGGAAAACAGTATGCGATGTTGAATCATCTTAGAGCTGCTATTCGTGAGGTGGAGGTTGCAGGTGTTTCCGCTTTTTATCAGAACGGAAAGTGCAGCAGGACGGACATCATAGAGGAGTTAAATCGATTATCCAGTGCCCTGCATGTGATGATGTGCAAGTGGCTTGCAGGTGAATATCGATAACGGCGGTTAAGGGGAGATTCAGTAATACAAGGAGGGCATTCCTTTAAGGCACATTATATGAGGAGGAAGGAGGAACCTATGGATTTTAATGAACTGGTAGAGAAGATTGCGGAAAAAGTTTTGGAAAGAATTTCGGAGTCGGAAAATAATGCACTGTACAGTAAATCTTCTATGGAAACCGTTCAAAATAATTTTTTAAAAATTGAAAAACGCGTGATTACGGAGCAGGATATTAAAAAAGCACAGGAACAACATGTTAATTTAATTTGTATTACAGAGAAGACTATTATTACAGATTTAGCTCGGGAATGTGCGGAACAAAAAAATATTTCATTTAAGATTTGTTAATTTAAAATTCGGAGACAGCCGACGGCGTGATACTTTGCAAAAGAGAGGTGACATATATTGAAAGTGGCAAAGGTAATAGGTAACATTTGGGCAACAAGAAAGGACGAGAGATTGGCAGGTTTAAAATTGATGATTTTAAAACCCATAGACCTTATACATGAGGGAAATTACTTCAGCCCCATTGTTGCTGCGGATATTATTGGTGCAGGGATTGGAGAAACCGTAATATATGTTTCAGGCAGTTCAGCACGAAGTGCCGTCGGAGATTCGGCAATTCCGGTAGATTCTACGGTTGTAGGAATTGTGGATGATAAGGAAATAAAGGAATGATAAAGGAGAAAAGGTATGTTTGACGAACTAATAAATGCTTTTGACGTGTCGGTGCTGACGGAAAGTCTAAAAGCATACATCGGAAACTTAACGGTAAATTCCGTAATAATAACTATTATGACGATTTTTATGCTTGTGGGTGCTATTGATAAAATTCGCGGTAATAAATTGGGATATGGTGAACAATTTGATGAAGGATTCAATGCTATGGGACCTTTGGCAATAGCAATGGCAGGTGTTGTAGCAGCTGCTCCGGTATTATCTATATTATTAAAGCCGATTATTTCACCAATTTACACATTGGTTGGTGCTGACCCATCTATGTTTGCAACTACTTTACTTGCCTGCGATATGGGAGGCTATCCGCTTGCTATGCAGCTTGCAGCTGATGATACTATCGGAAACTTCTCCGGTTTGATTTTAGGTTCCATGATGGGACCTACGATCGTATTCACCATTCCGGTAGCTCTTTCCATTATAAAGAAAAAGGATCGACCTTATCTGGCGGCAGGTATTTTAGCAGGTTTGATTACTATTCCGATTGGTTGTATTGCCGGTGGCTTAGTAATGAACCTGACACCATATAAAATCGGTTTGAGTACTATTTTGATTAATTTGATACCTGTTATTGTGGTGGCAGGACTGATTGTGCTCGGACTTTGGTTTAAGCCTGCAAAAATGATTGAAGGATTTAATCATTTCGGAACAGCAGTTACAGTAATTATAACAATATTTACAGCAATTGCTATCTTTGAATATGAAACAGGTATAATGCTTCCCTTATTTGATATTATGGTAGATCCGGCAAAGAATAATGGCGTAAATGGATTGGAATCAGGGCTGCTTGTTTGCGGACAAATTGCTTGTGTATTGGTTGGGGCATTTCCAATGGTAAAGTGGATTACTAAAACCTTTGGTTCCGCTTTAGAAAAAATTGGCGGATATCTTGGCATGAACGACACGGGATCGGCAGGTATGGTTGCAACTCTTGCAAATAATATTGCAATGTTCAATATCATGGGTGATATGAATCCGAAAGCTAAACTGATGAACGTTGCTTTTGCAGTATCTGCCGCATTTGTATTCGGCGATCACTTAGGATTTACCGCAGGTAATAATCCGGAAATGATATTCCCTGTAGTCGTAGGAAAACTTGTTGCAGGTATTACTGCTTTGATTTTGGCAAATATTTTAGCCCCTAAGCTTTTAAGCAAAATCGAAGCTACAAGTGAAGATGAGGAAGCGGATGTAGATGTAGAGGCATAGAAAAGGAGAATATTATGAATTTAAGTGAAGATTTAATAAAGGCAATTATAAAGGAATTGTTGGCTCAGGTAGAGGCAAAATCAGGTGAGGATTTCCAAAAGGAAATCGATAAAAACAGCGGTATTTTAGTGGTGCGTAGCGACTCTGTAAAAACAGAACCTTTTGAGGGCAGACAGGATGTGAAACTTAAGGATATTGTGAGTATAGAAGAAGCTCCGAGAATGGGAGCAGGTATTATGGAGTTGACAGACGGGGCTGATTTTGAGTGGACTCTTACATATGATGAATTTGACTATGTGATTGATGGAACTTTAGATATAAAAATTGATGGCGGAAATGTGATTCGTGGAAACAAGGGAGATATTATTTTAATTCCTAAGGGCAGCCATATCCATTTCAGCACCCCTGACAATACCAGATATGCATATTTTGTATATCCGGCAAATTGGCAGGAATTAGCTTAACAAATTTACTCCTTTCAAAACAGGTCGTTTCAGAATATATTCAATATATTTTGGAATGACCTGTTTTTGTTATTTGAACAAGTCGTTTCACCACATCTTACATATTGAAACTTGCGGAAATACATATTTTCTGTGTATTTCAATCAAAGATGTGATATAATGACCTCAGTTTAATCAAGTCATTTCACCATATCTTACATATACAATTCCAATCACAAGATGTGGTATAATGACCTCAGTTTAATCAAGTCATTTCACCGTGTTCTACCGCTTTCTTTCTTCAAAGAACATGGTATAATGACCTCACACAAAGTTAGCGTAAGAAATTTACAATAGCTAAGAAAGAATTGGAGGAGATACTATGAAAGTTCCTTTCAGGATAAAGGCAGCATACGGCACCATTTCCGTTGCTGACCAATGTGTGTTTTTTCTGTTTGGGACCTTTTTTTTGTTTTTTATAACTACAGTAGTAGGAATTGATCCTGCTGTTGCGGGGATTATAGCATCTTTCGGAGCTTTGTGCGACGGAGTCATGGCAGTATTATTCGGGTACCTTTCCGATCATTGCAGCAGCAGACTGGGAAAAAGGAGAATATTTGTATTATGCTCTTCCTTTCCCATGGCTATCATTACAATGCTGATATTTACAAAGGTTGATTTATCACCGAATTTGCAGATTGCGTATTATCTGATTATGGTATTCTTATACTGGAGCGGATTTACGTCTTTCTATATACCGTACATGGCATGGGGAGCGGAACTTACTGACGATTATAACGAAAGAACGATTCTGAGACTCTTCACTTATGTAGGCGGTACTGTGGGAATGGCTTTAGGCTCTGTTTTCCCTTCAGCTATGACGGGATACCTTTTAGCTAAAGGTGTAAGTGGCGGAGATGCCTGGAGGTTTACAGGCGGCATTATAGGAGCGGTTGTATTTCTGGTTCTTTTTGCGGGAGCATTTTTTATAAACCCTGCATTTTCTTCAAATGTGAAACAGAAAACGACAAAAACAAACGCAAAATCCGTATTGTCTGAAGTGATAAGAGGCTATGCGGAAATTTGCAGGATAAAGCCTGTGTACATATTGATGGCGGCAGGAACTTTTTATCTTATTGCAAATACCATTTATGTGGCTGACAGGGTATATTTTTATACATACAACATGGGTCTCGGTGCTACGTTGAAAAGCGGATTGCTGGCAATAGGAACTTTTATAGGAATCATATATTTCCCGTTGATGGCAGGTTGCAGCAAAATAATGGACAAAAGGCGAATGTTTATATATGGAATGTCTGTCAGCGGTATAGTTATGATTGCCATGAAATGGGTGGGAGCACATACAATAATCGGCTCTATAATCATCATATTTGCCTACGGATTAAGCTCCATTTGTTACTGGGAGTTGATGCCTGCTATGACATATGACCTTTGCGAAGTTGACGAATATGAAAACGGAAAAAGGAGAGAAGGTGCCATAGTTTCGCTTATGTGCCTGATAGAGGCAATCTCTGAGGCCATAGGCGTGTTCGGACTTGGGCAACTTTTATCTTTTGCAGGATTTGCGGGAGAAAATAATACTCAAAGTGCAGAAGCCTTAACATGGATTGAAAATTCCTTTACTGTTATTCCCGGTGTTTTTATGTTATTTTCCTGCTATATGGTGTATAAATATCCCATAACGAAAGAAGTGTATGATGAAATGGTACGCAAGATAAAGGAACGGAGTATTATTGAAAATCAAAAGTAGGGAGCATGTGTATTATGAAATATATTGAAGTTAAAATTTATACCGGAGTTTGTGGAATTGAACACATTTTAAATTTTTTGTCGGCAAGAGACATTGAGGATGCGGTAATACAGGATCCGACAGATATTTCCATGCTTATGAATAAAGAAAATTCCTATGACTGGGATTATATAGATGAAAAGGTTATGAAATTGAAAAATGAAGAACCTGCTGTGGTTGTATACTTTGATTGTAATGAAGAGGGCAAGAAAAAATTAGACAAATTGAAGAGTGATTTTGAAAACTTTTGCAAAAATCTTGATACTGCAACAGTGGGAGAAAAAAAGCCTTTTGGAAATTTAAGACTTGAAGAAAAATATGTTGATGATGAAGATTGGAAAGATAAATGGAAAGAGTTCTTTAAGCCTGCAAAGATAACAGATAGAATCGTGATTAAACCTACTTGGGAAGAATACGAAAAAGTCGATGACGAACTCGTTATTGAAATAGATCCGGGTATGGCTTTCGGAACAGGGACCCATGAAACTACAGCTTTGTGTATTCAACTTATAGAAAAATACGGAAAAGGAAGAAAAACACTTCTTGATGTGGGCTGCGGTTCAGGAATACTGTCAATAGCGGCGGGGCTCTTGGGTGTAGAGGATGTGCTTGGAGTGGATATAGACCCTGAGGCGGTAGATGTGGCTTGTGAAAATGTAGAACTGAATAGACTTTCAAAAATAGTGAAAATTCAGTATGGAGATTTGACAAAAGGTATAGAGTACAAAGGGGATATAGTTGCGGCAAACCTGATGGCGGAATTGGTAATGCTACTTTCCAAAGATGTGTCAAAACACATATCGGAAGATGGGGTGTTTATTTCATCGGGAATCCTTGTGGAAAAAAAGGAACTTGTCTCTGCCGAAATAATAAGAAACGGCTTTGAAATAATTGAAATTCTCGAAAAAGGCGACTGGTGTGCTATTGCTGCAAGGCTTGCATAGTAAATTCGTTGACAAGTACAAAGGAGTAAAATGAACAGATTTTTTGTACAGCCTGAGGCTGTTTACGATAATAAGATTTATATTTCAGATGAACAGGATATAAAGCACATTTCAAAAGTTTTGAGACTGAAAGAGGGCGATGAAATAGAAATTTCCGATTCGGTTTGCTGGGAATATATTGCTGAAATTGCGGAAATCGAAAAGGACAGAATTCAAGCCAAAATTGTTGACAAACAAAAATTTGCAAATGAGCCTTTTACCAAAATTACGTTATTTCAAGGAGTTCCGAAACAGGGTAAAATGGAACTTATAATCCAAAAAAATGTAGAGTTGGGAGTAACTGCAATAGTTCCTGTATTTACAGCGAGAACTGTAGTTACGGACAACGGTAAGTTCGGGAAGAAAATCGAAAGATGGCAGAAAATTGCAGATGAAGCTGTGAAACAGTGCAAAAGAGGCATTATACCGCAAATCTTACAAGAGAAAAATTTTAAGGAAATGGTAGCAGAATTGGAAACTTTCGACCTTGTATTGTTTCCCTACGAAAATGAAGAAAACAGAAGCATAAAAGATGCCCTTAGAGAAATAAAGAATAAACCGGAGAATGTGGCAATTATAATCGGTCCGGAGGGCGGATTTTCCGATGAAGAGGCAGCAGTTCTAAAAAATATGGGCACAGAATGTGTCACGCTCGGAAAAACTACTCTGAGAACGGAAACTGCAGGTATTGCAACAGTTGCAATGACAATGTACGAATTGGAGCTTTAATTGAAAATAGAAAGATGACAGGATGAGAAATTTATGAAAATTGCTTTTCATACGCTGGGATGCAAAGTAAATCAATATGAAACTGAAATGCTGAAAGAACGATTTGCGGAGCATGACCATCAAATAGTTGAAGAAACGGAATTTGCAGATGCATATATTATAAACACCTGTACTGTAACAAGTTTGGCAGATAGAAAGTCAAGGCAGTATATAAGGAAAATGAAAAAAATAAATCCTAAAAGTATAGTGGCTGTCACAGGCTGTTATGCACAGGTAAGTCCTGAGGAAGTGGCATCTATCCATGAGGTAGATATAGTGACGGGAACAAATCAAAAAAGCATTCTTGTGGAACTTGTGGAAAATTATCATACAGATGACAGCAAGGAGACAGTGAGACGAATCGACGAATACGAGCAATTGAACATTTATGAGGAAACAGGCATTATTACATCTATGGAATCAAGAACAAGAGCATACCTGAAAATCCAAGAGGGGTGCAACAGATTTTGTTCTTATTGCATAATACCGTATGCCAGAGGAATGGTTAGAAGCAGAAAATCTGAAGATGTAATAGCAGAGGCGAAAAGTCTCATTGGAAAAGGCTTTAAAGAATTGATTCTTACAGGAATAAATACCGCACTTTACGGAATGGAAGAAGGATTTCAAAAAAGTGATGCAGATAAGGAGATTTACGGAATCGAAATAATAATCAAGGCACTTGAAGAAATGGAGGGAGATTTCCGCATAAGGCTTAGTTCTCTTGAACCTACGGTGGTAAACCGTCAGTATGTAAAAAGACTGCTGAAATACAAAAGGCTCTGTCCTCATTTGCATTTGTCGGTGCAAAGCGGAAGTGATCGTATTTTAAAATTGATGAACAGACGGTACGATACGGCAGAATACATGGACATTGTAGAGGCTTTAAGGGAGCATGATGAGGGATACGGCATTACTACGGACATAATCGTCGGATTTCCGGGAGAAACGGAGGAGGATTTTAAAAACAGCCTCAGCCTTATAGGAAAAGTGAGATTTTGCAGGGTTCACGGATTTAAATATTCTAAGAGAACGGGAACGAAAGCGGCTGTCATGAAAGGGCATGTTTCTCCGGACGTTAAAAATAAAAGGAGTGAAGAACTGCTAAAATTTGGAAACGAAATTTCGAAGAAATTTTTCGAATCATGCATAGGACAGGAAAGAACAGTGCTTGTTGAAGAATTTACCGCTGAAAAAGAATATTTGACAGGATATACGGAAAACTACATAAAAAGTTACATACCTGCAAGTCGATTGCAGGAAAACTGCATAAACGAATTTGTAAAAGTGAGAATTGGCTCTCTGTATAAGGACGGAGTATTATGCGAACCGGTCTAAATGCCTTGTACAACTTCGTATGATGGATTAAAATGAGTATATGTAAAATTTAAATAAATATAGATTGATAGAAAGGAAGTAAGCATATGTCAGATTGTATATTTTGCAGTATTGCAGAGAAAGACATACCGTCAAATGTTGTATATGAAGATGAAAAAATCGTGTGTTTCCATGACCTTGAACCGCAGGCACCTGTTCATGTATTGATAATACCGAAAAAGCATATATCTTCTCTTGATGATGTAAAGCCGGAGGATTTAGAAATCATGGGACACCTAATGGTGAAAGTGAAAGAAATTGCTGAAATTTTAGGTTTGGAGAATGGATATAGACTTGTAAATAACTGTGGAGAAGACGGGTTTCAAACGGTAAAACACCTGCATTTTCATTTGCTGGGCAAGAGAAAAATGACATGGCCGCCGGGTTGATTTGGGCAAAGGGCAAAAAACACTTGATTTGTTGGTAAAATAATTGTATAATGCTTATGTTGTAGATTATTTAATGATCTCCGGTATATTAGTTCATTAGAGGTCAGGAGGTGAATTGGATACATGGCACAGGTAGTTGTAAGAGAAAATGAGAGCCTTGAAAGTGCTCTAAAGAGATTTAAGCGTTCTTGCGCAAGAGACGGAGTAATGTCTGAACTTAGAAAAAGAGAGCATTACGAGAAGCCAAGCGTAAAGAGAAAGAAGAAATCTGAGGCTGCAAGAAAAAAAGCTAAGAAATTCTAAGCTTTGGATTTGTAGATATAGATTAGAGGTGTTATATTTGACCTTAAAAGAAAGATTAACGGAAGACTTCAAATGTGCTATGAAGGCTCGTGATGAAGTTAGAAAGAACACAGTAAACTTTGTTCGTGCTGCCATTAAACAGTATGAAGTTGATAATAGAGAAGAACTTGACGATGAAGGTGTTTTGGCAATTTTAACAAAACAAGTGAAAATGAGAAAAGACGCCCTCGCCGATTTTGAAAAGGCCGGAAGAACAGATCTTTTGGAATCATACAACAACGAAATAGAAATTTTAATGACATATTTGCCTGAGCAACTTTCTTCTGAAAAATTAGCGGAGATAGTTAAGGAAACCGCAGATTCGATGGGAATAGACGGTGGCAAGGGGAATATGGGCAAGCTGATGGGAGCAGTAATGCCTAAGGTTAAAGGGTTAGCTGACGGCGGTGCAGTGAAAAAAGCAGTTGAGGAATTTCTTGCATAATCTTGAAATTGACACTCGAGGAAATCTCGGGTGTTTTTTTGTATTTACTTTGTAAGTCTTGCACATAGACAAATGACAGCACTTGTCGTAATAGTCACTTCACAAGTCTGCAATGCCTGACATATATCGGAATCGGATTTTGGATATTTGTTATGTGATTGAAGTCTTGTTCAGTGACTCGGTACTCCTCGTTTGCATTTGTGGCTGTGAAAAGTTTGTGTCGTTAGTAAATTTTCTGTTCCTTGTTTTAAGTTGAATTAGATAACAAGGACAGAAAGAATTTACACACTCTTCTGCACTTTTCGCAGACAAATGACAGCACTTGTCGTAATAGTCACTTCACAAGTCTGCAATGCCTGACATATATCGGAATCGGATTGTTGGATATTTATCATGTGATTGCAATATTTGAATGCAAATGTTTCGGTTTGATTTGCAGTATTTAATGCTGTATTTAGATAAAAAATATGGTACAATGATAAGAAATATTTAAAACGAAAAGGAGCAATTTTTGGAAAATATATTGTCAGAAACAGAAAGGTTTACAGTTGACGAAAATATTGACAGAGGCGAGCTGTTCGGAAGCCTTGACGCAAACCTGAAAATTTTAGAGGACCGATTTTCGGTTACAATTACGCAAAGAAATGATGATATTTATATAAAAGGCGACAAAATGAAAGAAGCCAAGGAAGTCTTATTAAATATGACGGATATGATTTCTATGGGAGAGAAGCTTGACACACAGAAAATTAATTATGCAATCAGCCTTTGGGAGAACGGAATATCGTATAAGGAAAGCAAAATAAACAGGGATATTATTTGTTTTACTCATAAAGGAAAACCGTTAAAGCCTAAAACTATCGGACAGAAAGATTATGTAAACAGCATAAGAAAAAAGGATATAGTATTCGGAATCGGACCGGCTGGAACAGGAAAAACATATATTGCAGTGGCAATGGCTGTAAATGCATTTAAAAATAAGGAAGCTCAAAAAATTATTCTTGCAAGACCGGCAGTTGAAGCGGGAGAGAAACTTGGATTTTTGCCGGGAGATTTGCAGGAAAAGGTCGATCCGTATCTTAGACCTCTATATGATGCATTATATGATATGCTTGGCAGAGAAGGGGCAATGAGGCTTAAAGAAAAAGAAGTAATAGAAATTGTTCCCCTTGCTTATATGAGAGGAAGGACTCTTGACAATTCCTTTATAATACTCGATGAGGCACAAAACACTACAAGAGAACAGATGAAAATGTTTCTTACAAGATTAGGGTTCGGTTCAAAGGCGGTGGTGACCGGAGATATTACACAGATTGACTTGCCTCGCGGGAAAAAGTCCGGACTTGTGGAAGCGACAAAGGTATTAAAAAATGTTAAAGATATTGACTTTTGCTATTTGAAAGATATAGACGTTGTAAGGCATGAACTTGTTAAAAAAATTATTAGTGCATACGATGTGTATTATCGTGAAAATCCTCAGACTGATGAGGAATAAAAAAGTAAAGGGGTGTGGCTATGAACATCATATTCAGTGAAGAAAGGGTACCGGGACAGATTGTTGTCGACAAAATGAGAGAGGCAGGAGAACTTTGTGCCGTTGAGGAAGGATTGAATCCTGAAAATGTAGTTGTCAGCGTTACTTTTGTCGACGAGGAGGAAATAAGGGAGTTAAATAAGGAATACAGAGATGTGGACAAAGTTACGGATGTGCTTTCATTTCCTCAATTTGATGATTTAAATGATGTACCTGAGAAAGGAGAAATCTGCATAGGAGATGTGGTTATTTGTCCTGAACAGGCATTACTTCAAGCTGATGATTTCGGACATTCTCCTGAAAGAGAACTTGTATATCTTTTTGTTCACAGCATTTTCCATTTACTGGGATATGATCACATGGAAGAAAACGAAAAAGAAGAAATGCGTAGTAAAGAAGAGTTGATAATGAGCAAAATAGGATTGGAGAGATAGAATGGAATATAAAGAGTTGTTTTTAAAATCCGTAGAAGCAGGTAAAAATGCATATGCACCTTTTTCAAAGTTTAATGTGGGTGCGGCGGTTTTATTTGAGGACGGAACGGTAGTTACCGGTGTAAATGTGGAGAATTCATCATACGGCGGTACGATATGTGCCGAAAGAAACGCATTTACAACGGCTATAACCATGGGGAAAAAAGACGGCTTTAAAGCCATAGCCATATCGGGAAACGGAAAGGAAGCTTTTCCATGTGGAATATGCAGGCAATTCATGTATGAGTTTGCTCCTGATATTGTGGTGGTTACAGGGGATGGTCCCGACAATCTTGAAGCGGTTACTTTGAGAGAATTGCTGCCTCATGGATTTAAGCTATAGAAATAAGGAGATAAAGGATTGAAATCAGGATTTGTAGGGATAATAGGCAGACCGAATGTAGGCAAATCAACACTTATGAATGCTATTTTAGGGGAGAAAGTTTCTATTACGACGAATAAACCTCAGACTACAAGAAACAGCATAAGAGGTATTTATACCCGTATAGCGGAAAAGGAATCGGAAAGTGTTCAGATGATATTTTTGGATACGCCCGGTATTCATAAGCCGAAAAATAAGCTGGGCAGTTATATGACGGGAATGGCTGTGAACACTTTCAATGAGGTGGACGTATTAATACTTATAGTTGATGACGAATTGTCATCGGGAACAGGCGATAAATATATTTTGGAACTTCTGAAAGATGTCAGAACACCTAAAATTCTTGTAATAAACAAGATTGATTTACTTGAACCGGATAAATATAAAAGAATATATGATGAATACAGTGAAACCGGAATGTTCTCTGCTATATTTGGGGCTTCTGCTATTGAAGGCAAGAATGTAGATGTAATACTGAATGAGCTGACGGGCTTTCTTGAGAATGGACCTATGTATTTCCCTGAAGATATGGTAACAGACCATCCCGAAAGATTTATTGTCAGTGAAATAATAAGAGAAAAGGCTCTTTTATACTTAGAGCAGGAAATTCCGCACGGTATTGCCATAGAAATAGAAAAGTTCAAAGAGGGCAAGAACATGACTGAGATTGGAGCGGTGATTTACTGCGAAAGAAAATCTCATAAGGGCATTATCATTGGAAAAGAAGGGAAAAAACTGAAGGGAATCGGCAAAAGTTCAAGGTTGGAAATAGAGGCACTCCTTGGTACCAAGGTATTTTTAGAATTGTGGGTTAAAGTTAAGGAAAATTGGAGAGACAGCGATTTCGCTCTTTCCAATTTTGGATATAACAATAAGGAATAGCAATGTATATAGATACTGAGGGTGTTGTATTAAAAACGGTGACTCTTTCCGACGGGCGAAAGCTTCTTGTAATTTTTTCTTTGAACTTCGGTAAAATTACCGCAGGCTCCTCTGTCGGTGAAAGAGTAAAAAACAAATCGGGACTGGCTTTCAGACCTTTTACGCACAGCAAATTCGAACTTTATAAAAATAGAGATTTATACAGTGTAAACAATGCAACCGTTCTGAAAAGTTTTTTTAAAATAGGGGAAGACATTGACAAGTACATGCATGCCTCTTACGTTTTGGAGTTTACTGAAAAAGTTCTTGCGGAAAATGAGAAATCTCCACAGATGTTTAATTTATTGTTGGAGTACATGAGAGAACTGGAGGAGAGAAAAGGTAAATACGGAACATTGACACTGGGATATTTAATCAAGGCACTTAAATTTCTCGGATGTGCTCCGAATGTCAACAGGTGTTTAACTTGCGGAGAAGATTTTAAAATACCGTATTTTGCTGTAAATGAGGGTGGCATACTTTGTGAAAAGTGCCGGGATAAAGTGGCAGATAAAACTAATGAATCATTGATTTTTAAGGTGGATTTTGGTATTATCGAAGTGATAAAATATTTTCAAAATAATCCTTTAGGGAATTTAAAGAATGTGGCATTAAACAGTAATACGGAAAAAATACTTAAAGAATAAGTTAGGAATTATATTCGTTATCAT
>JBGZBP010000028.1:0-27778 GCA_041844735.1 Bacillota bacterium | reverse complement strand
TTAATAAAGCAGTTGATGGAAAAATTGCCGGAACATATTGATAGAATAATTGATAAGATAATGAGTAGAGGTAATCATTTGATGGATTTGGAAAAAATAAAAGAACATATTAAGAGTCTGGATTTGTTCACAAATCATTGTGGGCTGAAGCTGGAAGAGATTACACTGGGAAGAGCTGTTATGGTAAGTGAGCCGGTAGAAAAAATCCCGAGCAGGAACTTTATGGGGAAAGTACACGGCGGATTTCTTTTTACTATGGCAGACGTAGCAAGCGGACTGTCAGTAATAAGCTATGGAGATAAGTGTGTAACTATAGATTCGTCAATGAACTTTATTAAAGGAGTTGAAAGTGGGATTCTAAGAGCGGAAGGTGAGGTTATTCATAAAGGGAAAACCACAGCTGTGACCAAGGTCACAATATATAACGAGAAAAGACAGGTGGTGGCGGTAGCCACCAATACGATGTTTATATCGGGAGAAAAGATAAAGTAAGTCCGACAAACTTTTTAAAAATTAGGTGGGAGCAATATGAATATTAAAGAAATTGCCAAAAAAGCCGGAGTGTCGGTGGCTACGGTCTCAAGGGTGCTGAATCACCCGGAAAATGTAGCGGCGGATACGAAGGCAAAGATATTATCTGTTATGGAGGAGTCCCATTATACCCCCAACTGGCTTGCAAGAGGTCTGAATTTCAATCGTACCAATACGATTGCGATGCTGATTCCCAACATCTTGGATCAGGGGTACATGGAAATTGCCAAAGGGATAGAAGATGTTGCGCATAGAAAAGGATGCATCACTCTTTTTTGCAATACCGAGAACTCCATTGACAAGGAACGACAATATCTGGAGAGTTTAATAGGACGAAAAATTGACGGCATTATTTTGGTTTCGACACTCCTTGAAGAGGAAGATATACAGAAGCTGAAGACAAGAGATATTCCTATTGTATTGATAGGTGAAAATAAGGAACTCATAGGGGTGCCGAAAGTACATATAGACTGTGAAGAAGCGGGATTTCAGGCAACCGCTCATCTTTTGGAAAATGGAAGAAAGAATATAGCTATGATTCACGGAAAAGGTCCTGAGACTGAAAACTCAAGAAAAATACGAGGGTTTATCCGTGCTAATCATAAGTATGGGATAGATGAAGACAGGAATATGATAATGCAAACGGATAATGACATCCACGGCGGATATATTGCAGCAAAGAAGCTCTTGGACAGGACGGAAATGCCGGATGCCGTATTCGCATCATCCGACCTGATAGCTATAGGTGTTATTGAGGCATTGAAAGAAAGCGGAAAGAAAATACCGGAAGATATTGCAGTGGTAGGCTTTGACGATAATGAGATGGCAAAATATATGGATCCTAAACTTACAACTGTTGAAAAACCGCTTCATAAAATGGGAGTTGTAGGAGCCAGACTGCTATTTGACATTATTGAGAATGTGGATGAAGATGAGTTGCTGGAAAGAGAAATAATATTACAGTCAAAACTGAAAGTTAGAAAGTCGTGTGGAGAGGCAGACAGATTTGAGGAGATGTTCTAATGAAAACAGAATTTTTAGGATTAAAATTAAATAGTCCGATTATTGTAGCTGCCGGGCCATGGAACAGAGACGGATACTCTCTTAAGAAATCGCTGGAAGCCGGAGCCGGTGCAGTAATAACGGAAACCATAGTAACGGATGCGTATGTGGATGTGAGACCCAGAATAGCGTATGATGGAGCAGGAGTTGAAAATATAAGGCTTTACAGCGATATACAGATAGAGGGTTGGGAGCGGGAAATTGAGATTGCCAAATCCGGAGGAGGAGTGGTGATTGCAAGTATTTCAGCACATACACCGTCAGAATTGGTTTACCTGGCTGAAAAGATGGAAAGATTCGGAGCCGATGCTATAGAATTGAGTATATCATCTCCTATGGGAGAGAGCATAGAAGTAATAGCATCTCACCCGGAAACGGTTTTTGAAATGACATCGGAAGTAGTGAGAAAAGTTAAATTGCCGGTAATGGTGAAACTTTCTCAAAACTCGACAAATATCACGAGAGTGGCTAAGGCGGCACAGTTGGCGGGAGCATCGGCAGTCAGCGCAATTAATACTGTAAGATGTATTTTGAATGTTGATATAGAAACTGCAGAACCTATGTTGTCAACTTACGGAGGGTATTCGGGAGCACCGATAAGACCTTTGGGTTTGGCGTCAGTGGCTGCCATTTCACAAGCACTTAATATTCCTATATGCGGGATAGGCGGCATAGAGAATGCGAAACACGCGATAGAATATATGATGTTGGGGGCTTCGACTGTGCAGGTAGGTACAGGGGTAATGCTTAAAGGGAAGGAACTTATCACGGAAATCGTTGCAGACCTTGACAGATGGACTAAAGCTAAAGGCTATAAAAAAATAGAAGATTTCAGAGGTGCAGCTTTGTGTAATCTCAGGAGATTGAGCGATATTACACTTACTCCGTTTACAAGCAAAATTGATGACAGTATAGAATGTGAAGAATTATGTAAAAAATGTGTGACAGCTTGCATATATGGTGCGGTAAGTAAGGACAGCGGTCTGAGTATCGACTCGGATAAATGCACAGGATGCGGACTTTGTACGTATGTGTGCCCTGTTGACAAGCTTGGACTGAAATGGTGATGCTATGGATGAAGAAATAAAAAAATTGAAAGAAATTATCGAGGCAGGGGAATATATTGTTTTTTTCGGAGGTGCAGGTGTCTCCACTGAAAGCGGTATTCCGGATTTCAGATCAGAAGAAGGTTTGTATAAAGCTCGGCAGGAATTTGGGAGATCGCCGGAGGAAATCTTAAGCCACAGTTTTTTTGTAAGCAATCCGAATATATTCTATAAATACTACAAGAAAAACTTGATATATCAAAATGTGTTGCCGAACGCTGCGCATAATGCCTTGGCGAGACTGGAAACGTCAGGCAAGCTCAAGGCTGTTGTGACACAGAACATTGACGGATTGCACCAGATGGCAGGAAGCAAAACAGTGTATGAACTTCACGGTTCGGTGCTCAGGAATTACTGTATGGATTGCCATGAAAAATATGAGTTGGGATTTATACTTGACGAAAATAATTGCAGAGATATGGTACCCATTTGCAAAAAATGTGGAGGGACGGTTCGACCGGATGTCGTTCTATATGAAGAAGCTCTTGACGGTTCTGTAATACATGGAGCCGCTGAGCACATAAGCAAAGCGGATACATTGATTATCGGAGGGACATCACTGGTGGTGTATCCGGCAGCCGGATTGATTCAGTACTTTTCGGGAAAGAATTTAATTTTAATTAATAAATCTGAAACATCAAAAGACGGTCATGCGGATTTGATTGTCAGGAGACCGATAGGAGAAGTTTTGGATGCTCTTTAGCTTGGCTGGAGAGCATTTTTTTTATGAAAAAGTATTAAGCAGAGGATGTAGGCGGATTGAAAGTTTTCAGAAATAAAGCATAAATTTTTCTGAAAAAATAAAAATATTACCTTTGAATTTTTTCTTAGCCAAAATACAATCAATATTTTTTTCAGAAAAAAGCTTA
Organism: Bacillota bacterium; assembly: GCA_041844735.1. Taxonomy (GTDB): domain Bacteria; phylum Bacillota; class Clostridia; order Peptostreptococcales; family Anaerovoracaceae; genus CAJPNN01. The sequence goes on along the minus strand of JBGZBP010000028.1, from coordinate 24,210 downwards.
CATAAAAAGTATTTTTCTAGAAATAAATTCAAATAAATTCAATAAAATAGGAAAAGTTAGTTGAAACTAATAAAAAATTCTCAAAAAAAATAAAAATTTTTATACTTTTTAAGCAAGTGAGTATTGAAAAATATAAAAAAAATGCTACAATAATGTTATATGAAACTGGTTACAAAAATCAGTCATAAGTTAAAGAAGATTATTCCACAAATTTAACAAAGGAACAATGGAAGGAGTGAAGGTTTTGAGTAAGGTAATAGAATCAACTTATCTTGCAGAGGCTGTAAGCGGTTTTACACCGAGAACGGCTATGGAAGAGGCGGCAAGATGCTTACTATGTCATGATGCACCTTGCAGTCAGGGTTGCCCTGCCGGAACAGATCCCGGTAAATTTATCAGATCTATCAGATTCAGAAACGTTAAGGGTGCGGCAGAAACTATCAGAGAAAACAACATTTTAGGAGGCAGTTGTGCCAGAGTTTGTCCGTATGATAGATTGTGCGAAGAATACTGCTCAAGATGTGGTATTGATAGACCTATCCAGATCGGAAAATTACAGAGATTTGCTATCGAACAGGAAAAACTTTTCGGTATGGAAATTCTAAAAGCGGCAGATACTAAGAAATCACAGAAAGTTGCATGTATCGGTGCAGGTCCTGCATCATTGGCTGTAGCAGCTGAGCTTGCAAAAGACGGTTACGGAGTTACTGTTTATGAGGCTAACAAGAAAGCCGGCGGTATGATTTCTTATGGTATTACACCTGCAAGATTGCCACAGGAAGTTGTTGATCACGATGTGGCTCAGGTTGAAAAGCTTGGTGTTAAATTTGTTTATAACACAAAAGTTGGAAAAGATATCAAGTTTGAAGATTTACAGAAGGATTTCGACGCTATATTTGTTGGTGTTGGACTTTGGGCTCCAAAAGTTCCTAACATTCCGGGAAAAGACTTGAAAGGCGTTCGTTCAGCTGTTGACTACCTAAAGGGAGCAAGAGAGAATGACGGAAAAGGATTTGATCCGGGAAAGAAAGTAATTGTTATCGGAGGCGGTGACGTTGCTATGGACTGTGCTTCAACTGCTAAGCTGTTGGGAGCTGAGGTTGCAATCTGGTATAGAAGAACAATAGGGGAAGCTCCTGCAAACATGTCTGAAATTCAGTATGTTACAGAGTTGGGAGTTCCTATGACAAACAACTTTGCACCTAAAGAAATTATAGGAAATGCTAAGGGCGAAGTTGAATACATGGTATTCTCCGGAAGAGAAGGTCGTCTTGACGGAGCGGAAGCAAAAGTTACAGCAGATACTGTTGTATTCGCTATCGGACAGGCTGCTGAAGACTTTACAGGAGTACTTCCTGTGGAAGTTGATGAAAAAGGTGGCATAGTTGTTAAAAACAACTGCATTACAAGCGTAGACGGAGTGTTTGCTTGCGGAGATATCACAAACGGTGGTAAGACAGTTGTAGAAGCTGTTGCAGCAGGTAAAGTTGCAGCTTACGAGATTTCACGCTACCTGGAAGAGAAGGAGGGAAAATAAGATGGCAGTAAAGAAAGATTTATCAATCGAATATTTAGGCGTTAAGTGCCAAAACCCATTTTTCCTATCATCTTCACCGGTAGGTAGTAATTATGAGATGGTAGCAAAGTGTTATGAAGCCGGATGGGGTGGAGTATTCTACAAGACTGTAGGTATATTCGTAGCTGACGAGTGTTCTCCAAGATTTGACCAGACAAATAAGGAAGGTCTTCCTTGGATCGGATTCAAGAACATGGAGCAGATTTCCGATAAACCGACTGAGGTAAACTTTGAAAACATGTACAAACTTATGAGAGATTACCCTGATCATATCATGGTAGCATCAATCATGGGTTCAAATGAAGAAGAGTGGAGAGAGCTTGCTAAGATGTGTGACCAGTGCGGAGTGCCTCTAATCGAGGGTAACTTCTCTTGTCCTCAGATGACAAGTCACGCAATGGGATCGGACGTAGGTACCAACCCTGCACTAGTAGAATCTTACTGCAGAGCAGTATCAGAAACTACAAAGATTCCTTTCATTGCAAAGATGACTCCAAACATTACAGACATGGTAGTACCTGCATTGGCAGCATTTAAAGGCGGTGCGGCAGGTGTATCAACTATCAATACAATTAAGTCAATAACAAACATTGATTTGGAAAACTATACAGCTATGCCGGTAGTTGGCGGTAAATCATCAATTTCAGGTTACTCCGGAGCAGCTGTAAAGCCTATCGCTTTAAGATTCGTAAGACAGCTTATGGATAATCCTGAAATCAGAAAACATGATTTCTCAGGTATAGGCGGTATTGAAACATGGAGAGACTGCGTAGAGTTCATGTTGTTGGGATCTAAGAACTTACAGGTAACAACTGCTATCATGCAGTATGGTTATAGAATTGTTGAAGATATGGCTAACGGTGTTATGCACTTCATGGAAGAAAGAGGATATAACAAGCTTGAGGACTTTATCGGACTTGCTATTGACAATATTATTCCGGCTGAAGATCTTAACAGAGATTTCAAGATTCTTCCTAACTTTGATCATGACAAGTGTATCGGTTGCGGAAGATGCTATGTATCATGTTATGATGCAGCTCACCAGGCTATTGACTGGGATGAAGCTAACAGAAAACCTGTTCTTAATGACAAGTGCGTAGGTTGTCACCTTTGCTTGAATGTTTGCCCTGTAAACGGTGTTATCACTCCGGGCGAAATCAAGTGGAAAGAAGGAAGAAAACAGGTAGAAGTTAAAATGAAGCACATCTACGAATAATCTTACTTATGACGAATAATGTACCCCTGCCGGACGGCAGGGGTATTTTAGTGGTTGTATGTCAAATGTTGGGGTAGTACCGAAAATAGGCTTATAGAACCAAAAATCCCGGTGAGAAATCGTCGGGATTTTTCTGTTTTTGGAGAAGGAGTTTTATAAATAAAAAATTTTATGAATAAATATACAAAAAGAGTTGATTTTATGCAATGCATATGCTAGAATAACGACATTAAATGAATAAAAATGCATACATAAGAATAATTATTAAATTTTAAAATGATGCAAACCGGATGGAGGAGGAGACCTTATGAGCAAAGAAAAAATAGTTTTGGCATATTCAGGTGGGCTTGACACCACTGTGATAATTCCGTGGCTAAAAGAGAATTATGATGCCGAGGTAATATGTGTGTGTGCAGACGTAGGGCAGGGAAGCGAAACGGACGGTCTTGAAGAAAAAGCTATAAAGACAGGAGCAGAAAAACTATATATCCCTGATTTGACGGAGGAATTTATAACGGATTATATTTATCCGTGTTTAAAAGCAAATGCTGTATATGAGGGGAAATATTTGCTGGGAACATCGATGGCAAGGCCGCTCATTGCGAAGGTTCTTGTGGAAATAGCTCAAAAGGAAAATGCAAAATTTATTTGCCACGGAGCAACGGGTAAAGGAAATGATCAGCTTAGATTTGAATTATCAATAAAAGCATTGAATCCTGACATAGAGGTGATTGCTCCATGGAGACTTGACACATGGAAAATGGAATCAAGAGAGGATGAAATAGTATTTCTTCAGGAAAGAGGGATAGAAGTTCCTGCAAAGAAAGAAGATAGTTATAGCAGAGATAAGAATATTTGGCATTTGTCACATGAAGGGTTGGAATTAGAAAACCCTGCGAATATGCCTAACTATGAAAGTCTTTTAAAAATGAGCCTGACACCTTTTGAAGCACCGGACAAAGCACAGGAATTATCAATAGAGTTTGAAAACGGAGTACCTGTATCAATAGATGGAAATAAAATGAGTCCTGTCGATATATTGACCAAGCTCAATAAAGTAGGAGGCGAAAATGCGATTGGAATTGCAGATATATGTGAGAATCGCGTTGTCGGTATGAAATCAAGGGGTGTATACGAAACTCCGGGAGGAACAATACTTTATTATGCACATAGACAATTGGAGTATCTGACGCAGGATAAGCAAACGCAGAGCTTTAATGAAATAATGTCAAATAAATTTACCGAGTTGGTATATGCGGGGCAATGGTTTACTCCTTTGAGAGAGGCAATATCAAGTTACTTCGACAGTGTCAATGAAAATGTCACGGGAAAAGTGGAGTTAATTCTTTATAAGGGCAACATTATACTGAAAGGGACAACATCGCCATATTCACTTTACAGCGAATCGTTAGCAAGTTTCACAACAGGAGATATGTTCAGTCATAATGATGCAACGGGTTTTATAAATTTATTCGGATTGCCTATGAAGGTGCAGGGAATGATAAATAAAGGTAAGTAAGAGGGTGATATTTTGAAATTGTGGGGAGGACGCTTTACAAAAGAAGAAAATGAGGCAGCAAATGAGTTTAATGCATCTATAAAATTTGATAAAGAACTGTACAAACAAGATATCAAAGGTAGCATAGCTCATAGCAAAATGCTGGCAAAATGTAATATTATTTCCGAGGATATGCAGAAAAAAATACAAAGGGGACTTGAAGATATAGAGGCAGATGTTTCAGTAAATAAAATAGAGTTTTCTATGGATAAAGAAGATATTCATATGAATATAGAGAGCTTGCTCACAGAGCGTATTGGAGAGGGAGGAAAGATATTACATACTGCAAGAAGCAGAAATGATCAAGTGGCACTGGACTTGAAAATGTACATCAGAGAACAATTTGTTGAAATCAAGGAATTGTTATCTGCTATTATGCAAACAATTTTCGAGGTTTCCGAAAAACATAAAAACACTTTGATGCCGGGATATACACATATGCAAAGAGCACAGCCAATAACTTTCGGGTTTCATATGATGGCATATTTCCAGATGTTTAAACGTGACTATAAAAGAATGGAAAATGCAATGGATATTATGGATGAAATGCCTCTGGGAGCATGTGCTTTATCAGGTACCTCGTATGAGACTGACAGAAGATTTTTGGCTGAGGAATTGAGTTTTTCCGGTGTCACGGAAAACAGTATGGACTCTGTGTCCGATAGAGACTTTGCAATGGAATTTTTATTTGTAATGTCCGTGATAGGGATACATCTTTCAAGACTTTCTGAAGAACTGATTTTGTGGAGCTCCAAGGAATTCGATTTTATAGAGATTGATGATGCTTTAGCAACGGGATCAAGCATAATGCCACAGAAAAAGAATCCGGATATGGCGGAGTTGATAAGAGGAAAGTGTGGAAGGTTGAATGGAAATCTCATAGCATTATTGACTGTAATGAAAGGCTTACCTTTAGCATACAATAAGGATTTGCAGGAGGACAAGGAACCGGTGTTTGATTCATCGGATACGATAAAGAAGTCCATCAGCATAATGAACATGATGATGCAGACAATGAGAATAAATGAGGACAAGATGCATGAAGCTTGTAAAACCGGATTTTTAAATGCTACGGATGCGGCAGATTACTTGGTGAAAAAGGGGGTGCCTTTCAGGGAATGCCACGAGATTATAGGCAAGATAGTGCTTTATTGCATAAAAGAGAATAAATGCATGGAAGAAATGAAATTGGAGGAGTACCGTAGCTTTTCAAAGGTATTTGCCGAAGATATATACGATGAAATATCAATGGAGAAATGTGTAAAAAGAAAAAATTCCGAAGGTGGAACGGGAGCGGCGGCAATGTTAATACAGCTTGAAAAAGCAAAAGCTTTTTTAGAATCAATAAATTGAATGAAAGGAAGAAAGAAAAATGAAAAAGATTTTAGCGATTTTGATGATTATTACAATGGTAGCGAGCATGGTGGCATGTGGAGAAAAAAACGGAGATAACAAGACATCAGGGAAAAATAAATCTGAAAAAATAGTGTTGAAGGCAGGTACGCAGCCGACGTTCCCGCCATTTGATACGGTGGATGAAAACCAGAACGTTGTCGGATTTGACATGGATTTGATAAAGGCTATAGGTAAAGATCAGGGGTTTGATGTGGAGTTTGTCAATCAGGAATTTAGTGGACTGATTCCGGCGATTCAGTCGGGAAGTATTGATATTGTAACATCAGGGATGAGCATCACGGACAATAGAAAAGAACAGGTACTTTTTAGCGATCCGTATTGGCAGGCAGGACTTGTAGTGGCAGTTAACAGTGAAAATGAAAAAATTTCAAGTGTTAATGACTTTGATAAAACTATGAAAATAGGAGCTCAGCTTGGTACTGCGAGTGCTGGAATGGTTCAGAAACTACAGGCGGAAGGTAAAATAGGTGAAGCGGTGATAATGGACGGTCTTGATGTTTTGATGCTTCAACTTGCAAAAGGAGATGTAAGTGCCGTGATTAATGATGAGCCTGTAACTAAAGCATATATTTCCAAACAAAAGGGAAAGATAAAAATCGTCGGGGATATTATGAATGCGGAATCATACGGGTTTGCAGTCAAGAAAAATAATAAAGAATTGGTCAAAAAAATTAATAAAGGGCTTGAAAATGTTAAAAACAGTGGAGAATTCGACAAGTTGGTAGAAAAGTGGTTTAAGTAGATAAGGTTTCAGTAATGTAAAACGTAAGGAAATATAGTCGGGACAGGGAAATTAAATTAAACAGGAGGTAAAATGGAGCAATTATCATACTATGTGCATGGGATCGAAGTGGCGATACAGGGTGCGGGTGTCACTCTTGAGATTACATCAATATCAATTTTAATGGGATTATTTATAGGATTTTTTATCGCCCTGCTGAAAATGAGCTCCGTTAAAATTCTGAAAGTTGCAGCTACCATATATATAGAAGTTTTGAGGGGAACGCCTATACTGGTGCAAGTGTTAATACTGGCTTTCGGCATTCCGAACCTCCTGACTTCCATTAGTGGAGGAAAAATAGATTTTAATTGGAGCAGTATGATGTTGGCAGGGATAATAGCATGCGGAATTAACAGCTCGGCATATGTGGCTGAAATTATAAGAGGAGGGATGCAAGCGGTAGACAGGGGACAATATGAGGCGGCAAGGAGCATAGGAATGTCGCATTTTATGAGCATACGGCATGTGATATCTCCGCAAGCATTTAAAATAGTTTTACCGGCTTTAGGAAATGAATTTATTTCGCTCCTGAAAGAAACTTCAATATTATCGGTGATATCCATTGTAGAGGTCACCAGAAGAGGGCAACTGTGGGCAGCTTCCGATTACCGGACATTTCCGGCATACTTCGGGGTTGCGGTGGTTTATCTGGCTATGACATTGACATTGTCGGGAATTGTGTTGTTAATCGAAAAAAGAATGAATAAATAAGCAAAAAAATTGAATAAACTATTGCATATTTATTGTATATAGTGTATATTTATACATATATTTTAGGTTTGAAAAGGAGAATTATGATGAAAAAGATGGTAAAACAATTATCAGCAGCTATTCTAATATTTACACTTGTATTCACATTGGGAGCATGTGGAAGTAAGGATGAGAAACAGGAAGCTAAGGCTAAAGACTACTCTAAGGCAAGTATTGAAGAAATAAAAAAAGATTTAAAAACAGTTACGGAAGGAAAGCTGACTGTTGCGACAAGCCCCGACTTTGCACCATATGAATTTTACACGATTGATGATAAGGGCGAGTATCATTTGGCGGGATTTGATATGGATTTAGCTAAATATATAGCAAAATATTTGGATTTGAAATTGGAAGTGGTGCCTATGGACTTTGACGGAACATTGGAAGAACTTGCAACTAAGTCGGTAGATCTTGCACTTGCAGGATACTCACCTGATCCGGCACGTAAGGAAAAAATGGATTTCTCAGATATTTATTATGCAGGCGGTCAAAGTTTTTGTACCAATAAAGCAAATGAATCTTTGTTCAAATCATTAAAGGATACAAATAAATCAAAATATAAAATTGCAGCTCAAAACGGTTCCGTACAGATGGAATTGGCAAAAGAACACAGTTCAAAGGCTGATGTTATATCTCTTCAGAAAGTTACGGATATAATTGCGGAGCTTGTTTCCGGCAAAATTGACGGGGCGTACATTGAAACCGCAGTAGCAGAAACATATGCAAAGAATTATCCTGAATTGGTAATAAAATTTGATGTTCCATATGACACTAAGGGTAGTGCGGTAGGAGTTTCAAAGGGAAATGCAGCACTTCTTGCAGGAGTTAATATGGCAATCAAGGAAGCAAAAAAAGATGGAAGCTTGGATAAATTTATTAAAGAAGCAAACGACAAAGCAATTAATTCAAAAATTCATGAGGGATTGGTGAAGAAATAAGTTTGGGATAGGAGAATAACTAATGTTTACACAGGCAGGATTTACTGCAACATTTAAATATTTATCTATGTTCAGAGACGGTCTATTATGTACCGTCTTGCTATCTGCTCTGACAGTTTTTTTCGGATTTTTCATAGCACTAATATTGACCTCTGCAAGAATGTCCAATTTTAAGCCCTTAAAGCGCATTGCGGGGAAATCCGGAGGAGAGCAAGGCAGAGGACTTTTAGGTCGACTGTCAAATTTTAATCCTTTGTCTTTTTTGGCAACGAGTTATGTAGAAATTTTTAGAGCTACTCCGCTTCTGGTTCAGCTGTTTATAGTCTATCATGTGGTGCTGGCTCCTGTGGAGCTTCCACGATTTATGCTGTTCGGAACGATAAGGTTTGAGAGATTCATACCGGGAGTATTTGCCTTGGCATTAAATTCGGGAGCATATCTGACAGAGATTATAAGGTCGGGCATACAGAGCATAGATAAGGGACAGATGGAAGCGGCAAGATCATTGGGTCTTTCAAAATGGAAATCTATGAAACTCATAGTTTTTCCTCAGGCTATTAAAAATATTTTACCGGCGATATCAAACGAATTTGTTACCATAATCAAGGAATCTTCTATTTGTTACACAATAGGAGTTCAGGAAATCATGTATGCGGTAAGTAGTGTAAAGGGAGCTACCTTCTCGATAGCGGAGCCTCTTGTGATAGCCGCTTGCGTTTATTTTTGCCTCACATTCCCTACAAGTAAACTCATTGCATATTTTGAGAGGAGAATGCAAAGAGGAGACAGAAAATAATCCACGTTATAAGCTAAACCATTGAAGTAGATGCGGGGTTGCCATGAAAAATACTTATGAAGAAAAATTACAAAAAATGATACAATGTGAGACAATATCAGAGGTCGGACAAAGTGATTTGCGGAAATTCAGAGAATTTCACAAGACGGTTTACGAACTGTTTCCGAAGCTTTTTGCGGCTGCAGAGGTCAAGGATTATGACGGATCATTATTGATTAAGTGGTCGGGCAAGACGGATAAAAAACCGTTGTTGTTTATGAGCCACCATGATGTGGTTGAAGCTGACGGAGAGTGGGAGCACGAACCGTTCGGAGGAGAGATTTCCGATGGAAAAATTTGGGGACGTGGAACCCTGGATACAAAAGGAAACTTGTTTTGTATGCTACAGGCGGCGGAAGAACTCGCCGAAACCGGGTTCAAGCCGGAATCCGACATATACTTTGAATCATCATGTAATGAAGAAACTACAGGCGAAGGAGCGAGAGCTATAGCGGAGGATTTGGAAAAGCGGGGTATAAGATTCGAGTATGTGCTGGATGAAGGTACAGGCATTATTTCAGAAGTATCTTATGATGAAAGATGTGGAAGCCTAAAGTCTCCCAAAAAAATGACAGCCTCTATAGCGATAGGAGAAAAGGGAGTGACGGAGCTGGAGTTTGTTGCCCGATCGGAGGGAGGACATGCCAGCAGACCGCCTAAGAATACACCGTTAGTGAGACTTGGAAGATTTATGGCGGATGTTGAAGAACACTTGGATGAGATATTTCCAAAGGAAATGAACGAGATTACCGGAGAATGTCAACAGACTACGATTGCATTTACCGTTTGCGAGGCATCAAAGAGCAGAAATGTGATTCCTACCGCTGCAAAACTCATAGTCAGCATGAGAAGTTCTCATCATCAAACTGTTGAGAAGAGCATAAAATCAATTGCAGATTTTGCAGCTGAATATGATATCGAAACGAACATATTGTTTCATGGGATGACAAGTCCTCTGGCTGATATAAACTCGCCTGCATATAAAAAGATTTGTTCGGAAATAAGGGAGCATTTTGAAGGGAGCAACACTGTGCCTACAATAATGTCGGGAGCTACGGATGCATGCTATATGACATGTCTGTCGGACTGCGTGCTCAGGTTTACCCCTATCGTGTGTACCGAGGAGCAGAGAAAAGCGGTGCATGCTAACGATGAAAATATTTATGTTGAGTCTCTTTTAAAGGGAGTGACGTTTTATAAAAGGCTGTTTCAGCAGGGAGCATAAAATCTGAACATGCTAAGAGAATGTGAAATCAAAAAAGGAGGAGAGTGGCACTATGATTGAAGTTAAAGGTTTGTCCAAATCATTCGGACATAACAGAGTGTTGAATGAAATCTCGGAAGTCATAAATGAAAAAGAAGTAGTGTGCATTATAGGGCCGTCGGGATCCGGCAAGTCAACATTTTTAAGATGTTTGAATTTATTGGAACAGCCGACAGCCGGTAAGGTTTTTATAGATGGACAGGAGATAACTGCTCCGAAGGTCGATATTGACAAGGTCAGAGAAAAGCTTGGGATGGTGTTTCAGAATTTTAATTTGTTCCCACACAAGACAGTATTGGAAAATATAACGATTGCGCCTATCAAGGTGAAAGGTGTTGACAAAAAGACAGCCGAGGAAAAGGCTATGAAACTTTTGAAAGCAGTCGATCTTGAAGAAAAGGCGGGAGTGTATCCGGCGTCGCTTTCAGGTGGACAGAAGCAGAGGGTGGCAATAGCAAGGGCACTTGCCATGGAACCTGAGGTTATGTTGTTTGATGAGCCGACATCGGCACTCGATCCGGAAATGGTAGGCGAAGTTTTATCGGTAATGAAAGATTTGGCTAAGCAAGGTATGACGATGGTAATCGTAACTCATGAGATGGGATTTGCCAGAGAAGTGGCGGACAGAATCTTTTTTATGGACGAGGGAGTAATATTGGAACAGGGAAGCCCTGCGGAAATATTTGAAAATCCTAAGAACAAGCGTACTCAGGAGTTTTTGAGCAAGGTTTTATAGGACGGAAATGAACGAGATTTGCCCGTTTTCAGTGTGATAAATAGTGTGATAAATACAGTAAAATAAATTGATGATTGTTAAACCTAAAAAATAATAAAAAAAGTGATTTTTCTATGCAAAAAATCACTTTTTTATGTTAATATATACTGGATGACAAAACTTTTGAGTATGCAGAAAGCTCGGACGTAGGGTTTAATGCTTTAAAATAAATTTTCAAATAGGGAAGAGGGATGAAGATAATGAAAAGGAAAAATGTTATTTTAACCGGGATGCTTTGCTTGACAATGATGGCAGGAACAGCCTTGGCGGGGTGTTCGGACGGGGATGCTCCTGCAAAAAAGGATACATCATTGAAAGTGACGGCGTCAAAGGTCAAGACTGTTGAAGATATAAGCGAGGATGCTGTAAGCAAGGTATTATCCGATAATAAGTATGACCTGGCGACGGTGGATAAGGACTATTATTTTAGAGATGCAATTTTTATAGGAGACTCGAGGACGCAGGGGCTTATGATGTTCTCAACTATGGAAAATGCAAGATTTTATGCTGACAAGGGGATGTCGACAGTCGGAGCATTTAAAAAACCTTCAATAATGAAAGACGGTAAGATGATGACGATTGCAGAGGTGCTTAAGTCGGGGGATTATGGAAAGGTGTACATTTCTCTGGGGATTAACGAACTGGGATATCCGAATCCCGATAAGTTCATTGAAAGATTCGCAGAGTTGATCGATATTGCAAAAGAGACGAACCCTAAGGCGGAAATTTATGTTGAGGGAATACTGCCGGTTTCAGCAAACAAATCTATGGCGGACCCTAACATTAACAATGAAAAAATAACGCTTTATAATAATAAACTTTGCGGAATGGCAAAGAACAAAAAAGTAAATTATCTGCATATAGCGGATGCGGTTGCGGATGAAACGGGAGCATTACCGCCGGAGGCTTCTCCTGACGGTGTTCATTTAAATAAGACATTTTGTATGAAGTGGGAAAAATATCTTATGGAAAATACATTTTAAAAGATTATAATCATCATTTTATTTTGGAGGATATAGATAATTATGAATAAGAGAATGCTCTGCGGGGTGCTAGTTTTGATTTTAGTGACAGTTATGGCGCTTACATTTTCGGCATGCGGAAATGGAGAGTCGAAAGATAAAGTTGGAGATGGGCCTCAAGCAAAGGGGAAAAAAGTTGACATAGAAAAACTGGCTTCCGACATAGTTGCGAACGTGACTTTCAGGGATCAGATAGAAAAGGTTGAAGTAAGAATACCTATGACTGTGTACGGTTTGGAAGAAAAAGATGTGGAAAAATGTGTCGTATACATGAGTACGGGAGCGACAGCGGAGGAAGTTGCAATATTTGAAGCCAAGTCGGAAAATGCAGCTAAGAAAATTGAGAAGCAGTGCAAATTTCGAGTTGAGTCACAAAGATCGGGATATGAAAATTATCAGCCCGAAGAATTAAAGAAATTGGCGACTCCTGTTATTCATAGAAGCGGTAAATATGTCTTATTGTGTATATGCGATGATGTGGAAAAGGTAAAGTCAATTATTGAAGAAGCTTTCAAACAGTAGGAGGTAGAATATGGTTTTCAGTAGTATTCCCTTTTTATTCTACTTTTTACCTATAACATTAATAGCCTATTTTTTAGCCCCAAGAAAGATGAAAAATGCAGTGCTGCTCATTGTGAGCATCATCTTCTATTCTTGGGGTGAACCTGTTTATATAGCATTGATGTTGTTATCGATAGTACTTAATTATGTTTTCGGCATCGGTATTGAAAAGAAAATCAGGCAGGGGAAAAATGCGAAGCTTCCACTTGTTCTTGGAATAGCAGTAAATATAGGCTTGCTCGGATTTTTCAAATATGCCGACTTCGCAGTTGAAAATGTAGCTATGATTACGGGGTATGATATCGGAGCACCGGAGTTGCCGCTACCGTTGGGAATTTCTTTTTATACATTCCAAGCCATGTCATATATAATAGATTTATATAGAAGGGATGTAAAGGTGCAAAGAAATATAGTTAATTTCGGTACTTATGTGGCACTATTTCCACAGTTGATAGCCGGACCGATTGTAAGAATCAGAACGATTGCAATGGAATTGGAGGACAGAAGAGAAAATTTCGATGATTTTGCATCCGGTGTTGAAAGATTCGTAATAGGTCTTGGCAAGAAAGTTTTACTTGCAAATAACGTGGGGCTTATATGGACTGAAATACATAGTATGAACATAACAGAAATGCCTGTGGCTACTGCTTGGCTGGGAGCTGTTGCATTTACTTTTCAAATATATTTTGACTTCTCGGGGTATTCGGATATGGCAATAGGTCTGGGACGCATGTTCGGATTTCATTTTTTGGAAAACTTTAATTATCCCTATATATCAAAAAGTGTGACGGAATTTTGGAGAAGGTGGCATATTTCTTTGTCATCATGGTTTAAAGAATATGTCTACATACCTCTTGGCGGTAATAAACACGGTATTTTAAAGCAACTTAGAAACATTATTATCGTTTGGCTTTTGACGGGGTTTTGGCATGGTGCAGCATGGAATTTTGTTATGTGGGGTGTTTATTTCGGGATTGTCCTCATAATAGAAAAAATATTTTTGCTAAAATTTCTGCAGAAAATTCCTGCGCTTATTCGTCATGTGTATACGCTGACAATAGTTATTATAAGCTGGGTTCTGTTTTCGGCGGACAATATATCTCAAGCTTTGGAATATATCGGAGCCATGTTTGGAAGATACGGTAATCAAATTGTTGATAACGGATTTATGTATATGTTTTCCAACAATTTAATCCTTATTCTTGTACTTATTGTTGCATCGACACCTCTGCCTGCGAAAATCGGTAAGGCATTTTTGCGAAAAGAGGCAAAATGGAAAACGATACCGGAAGCAGTTGCTGTATTTTTTGTTTTGACGGCTGTTGTTGCCTATTTGGTTTCATCGTCGTACAATCCGTTTTTATACTTCAGATTCTAGGAGGCTGTTATGAAAAATAAGGTAATATCAATATTTTTTATCTTAATTATACTTTTAGGCAGTACCACCGTATGGTTCTCTCCAAAGAAGGAATTTTCAAAGACGGAAAACAGGAGATTGCAGAAGGCACCTGCATTCAGCCTAAAAAGATTGCTTGATGGAGATTTTATAAAAGAGTTTGAAACTTTCACAACGGATCAATTTCCGGCAAGGGACAGGTGGGTGGCGTTGAAAAGCTACGGAGACATAGCGATAGGAAAAAAAGATAACGGGAAAGTGTATTTCGGAAACAAAATGTTATTTTCCACAGATACTGTGGATGAAAAACAACAGAGGAAGAATGCTGAACTGCTTGAGATTATTTTTAATAATATTAAGCAGACGAGCCCCGACACGGAAATTTCAATGATGGTTGCTCCGATGTCACCGGATATTTATCCGGAAAATTTGCCCAAATATGCATCTTTGCCCGATATAATTCAAGTGGATAAAATATTTGAACCGATGGCGGAGAGATGCGGAGTCAAGTATCTTAAAACTTATGAGGAAATTAAAAAAGCGAAGAAGAATAAGAAACTGCTGTATTATAGAACGGATCATCATTGGACGAGCGAGGGAGCAAGAGTGGCGGCGGAAGTTTTCAGAACCGCAAACGGATTTTATGAAAACAATTATTCGGATTATAATATAAGCATTGCAAGCAATAAATTTTATGGAACACACCAGTCCAAAACGAATCTCAAAAATATACCTATGGACGTCATATTGAGATATGACAAAAAAGGTATGCCTTATTTTAAATTGAAAAGAATAGAGCCGGGAGCAAAAGAAGCGGATGAATATGAAAGTTTGTACTTTGATAAATTCCTAAAAAAGAAGGATAAATACTCATATTTTTTAGGTGGTAACAGTGCAAGGGTGGATATATTTAATGGTATCGGCGTCACCGATGAAAGCGGCACGGACGGACATGAGGTTAATTTCGGCAAGCCGGTAATTGGTGAGAATAAGGGCAGAACTTTGCTGCTAATCAGAGACTCTTTTGCAAATTGTTTTATTCCGTTCGTAGCGGGAGATTTTGACAGAATAATAGCGATAGATTTCAGATACTTTAGAGGAAGCCTGAAACAGCTCGTTGCAAACGAAAAAATAACGGATGTTTTGGTGCTGTACAATATGATGCAGATTTCATCGGACAGAAATCTTGTATATGGAACTATGTAGGAGGTGAAAACAATGGATAGAGAAGAGGAAAAGAAGGAACTTATAGGGGAGACCCCCGAGGAGCAGATGCTCATAGAGGAAATGAGAAGAGACGGAATACGAGATAAAGAAATTGAGAGAATGCTTATTATCCAGAGGAAAGCCGCTAAGAGACAAAAGGTCACCGGCAGAAGGTAGGGATGTTTTATGGGGAATTTAATATATATAGCTGATGATGAAAAGAATATTCGTGAGCTGTTAAAAACATTCCTGGAAGAAGCAGGGCACGAGGTCAAATTGTTTGAAACGGGTGATGAGCTTTTTCAGGAATTTTCAAAAACGGTTCCCGATCTAATAATATTGGATGTCATGATGCCGGGAACGGATGGGTTCAGCCTGTGTAACAAAATAAGAAAGACATCCGACACACCTATTTTTCTGTTGACTGCAAGAGATACCGATGCGGACTATATTACAGGGTTTACCTCGGGATGTGACGACTATTTTACGAAGCCGTTTTCGCCTGTCAAGCTTACAATGAGGGTGAATGCACTTTTAAAGAGGAGTGCGGGATCAGGAGCAGTAAGTTCACAAGAAACACTTTTGTTCGATGACATAAACCTTAATATTTCTTTGAAAACATGCACAATCAATGATGAGCAAGTGAAGCTTACCAATACGGAATTTGAATTGATGAGTTATCTTATTTCCAACAAGGAGCGTGCGGTTTCCAGGGACGAACTTTTAAGCAGTATATGGGGATATGATGCAGCTGTGGAAACTCGTGTGACGGATGACACTGTGAAGAGAATAAGAAAAAAACTTCGTGACAGTAAGAGCACCGTGTCTATAGATACGGTCTGGGGATTCGGATTTAAGCTTATACGAAAGGAAACACCGTGATTAAAAAGTTTAATAAAAACAGCCTGACAGCTAAAATATTGCTGATACCTTCAGGAATCATATTGGTATCATTTATGATAATATTTGTGGCATTTCATGTAGTGGTGCAACAGTATATTAATTCGCTTACAACCAAGATTATTAAGAATGAGTTCGTTATCATGGACTCAGATTATAATATGAGTAAAAATACGCCCCTGAATGTTTACATTGATAATGAAGAGTTGATTGTCAATGTGTACCGAATAATCATGGACGAAAATTACAATTGTTTGCTGCCGAATGATACCTTTGTTTACTCGGAAAGTGAGAAAGCGAAAGCGAAAGAGGTGACTAAACATTATGCAAAAGAAAAAACTCTGCCTAAGGGGAAATTTCCGGTAAAGCAGACTATAGGAAGCAGAACGTATATGATACGTGTAAAAACATATGAGGGAAAATTTGACGGATTTTTTATACATAAAACAAGACCGCCGGAAGATTCATCACGATATGTTGCATTGGTATATACGGATATTACATCGGTGCAGGATTTTATAAAAAAAATGGATACAGTACTGATAAGTGTGCTCATATTCTTCGGTTTTTTTACCATACTTTCTATATTGCATATGTCAAGAAAACTGGCCCTTTCGTTCAGATTGCTTAATGCTTTCTTAAGGAAGGTGGGGAAAAGAAAAAAGATTGTAGAAAAACCTAAGTTTGCATTTGTTGAGTTTGACAATGTAGTTGATAATGCACTGTTCATGTCACAAATGATTGATGCATCGGAAGAAGACCAGAAAAAGTTTTTTCAGAATGCTTCCCATGAGCTTAGAACTCCTTTGATGTCGATACAAGGATATACGGAAGGCTTGAAATACGGTATCATAAAGGACACGGATAATGCTTATGATATAATTTTGAAAGAGAGCAAAAAGATGTCGGAGCTTGTCGATGAAATCTTGTTTTTATCAAAATTTGAAGCTATGACACCTACTTTCGGAACAGTAAACCTCAGCGAGATATTGCATGAAACTGTAGATGATATCTCTTTATCACATGAAAACGGACATATAAGTATCAAGATGGAAATATCACCATCGTTGCTTGTTACAGGTGATGAATCATTGCTGCATAAAGTATTTAAAAATATCGTTTCAAATGCTACAAGGTATGCAAAATCCGTTATATGTATATCGTCGGAAGTCGAAGAATCAAATGTGGTTATTCATATAACAGATGATGGGGACGGTATTTCAAATGAGGATTTTCCGCATATATTTAAGAGATTTTATAAAGGAAAAAACGGCAATTTCGGTATCGGACTTTCTATGGCAAATGATATAGTAAAACAACATGGTGGAGAAATAAAAGTGGAATCGGAAAAAGGCAAGACTGATTTTATAATAATTTTACCCGGAGCTGTACAATAAAAATGCTTAAAAACAGGGATTTAATCGTTTGCCGCAATTTTGCCACAGATATACCTATATTATAAGGTGATTTTTCCTACTTTTCGGAGATATAATGTACCCAAGATAACACGAGCAGGGGATATAATCGTGTTTATCAAAAGAAAAAATAAAAAGGATGGTGGTACAAATGAAAAAGATTACAACATTTATTATGGCAGGAGTTTTAACAGCTTCAAGCATCGCAGGAGGCGTTGCACCGGCATTTGCAAGTGATTACTCAAATGTTGATGCTAAACCTGCAACAACAGTGAGCACTAACTATGATGAAGTTACTGATTTTTCTTTCAGCATAAGCAAGTATGTTGAGAATTTGAACTTCTTAACAGCAGCTGAGAAGCAGCAGCTATTGGACACTGAAAAGAAAACTGCTCCTTACATGGAAAAACTTGCAGCATTGAACAGACAGATTTTCAAAATCACTGAAGACATTTTGGCAACAGGTGACAATTTGTTTGCTGAGTACAAGAAACTTATGAACAAGAACGAAGCTCTTTGGGATAAGCTTTTCGGAAAACTTGGAGATGCAGAATTTCTAGATACTGAGGATGCTCAGAGACTTATCAAAAAGTCAAATAAGTTGACTGCGGCAGAAAAGAAAGTTTTGTTGGCAGATTATGCAGCAGCAAAAGTGTTAACTGCTAAAATTGACAAGCTTTATGAAAAGGCTGAATTGGCAACTGCAGGATTAGAAAAACAGGCAGACGCATTGCTTTCAATCATCGAAAAAATTGAAAGTGCAGATGCTCCAATCTGGGAAAAGATTAGCACATATGAATCAAACAACTAATATTCGATAACTATATTAGGCGCGTAAGTGATATGTCAAGAGGGGAAATGGCCTGAGACAGATCATATAAAGGGATAAAGGTTATAATAGAGGCTCTCGTTAAAAGTGAGAGCCTTTTTTCGTGTGATGTACTTTTGAATATAAGCTTGTGATTATGCAGTTCAGCATGGTAGAATGTTAGCGTATAATATATTTATCCATTATAATAAAGGAGTCTGTGATGAGCAATATAAAAGGAATAACGTCCCAAGATTTACTTGCTATTTTAGACAGCATCAGTACACCTATATTCATCGACGATGCCTACGGAAATACTATTCTTGCAAACAAGGCATCGGAAACACTTTATGATTTCGACAGGGATGAGATTGCCGGAAAAAACGTTAACTACTTGGAAAAACAGGGAGTTTTCAGTTCTTCCGTCGTAAAGCTTGTGCTGGAACAAAAACAGAAATCCACGATTATACATAAAAATAAAAACGGGAAGCAATTCCTAAGTACGGGAACCCCTATTTTTGATGATGACGGAAATATATCGAAAATTATAACTACAACACATGACCTTACTTCTATTCTCGAACATCTTCATGATTTGAATGATGCAGCAGATGAGCGGGGAAGTGTTGCAATTAAAAAATACAAGACAAAAAAAGGAACCCTTATAGCGAAAAGCGATGCGATGCAAGGTTTGGTACAGATGATAGACAGGCTCGCAAATATTGATATGACGGTGTTGATTACAGGCGAATCGGGGGTAGGCAAAGGTATGGTGGCAAGGCTTATCCATGAATATGGATCAAGAAAGAAGATGCCGTTCATCAAAGTGAATTGTGGAGCTATACCGGGTAACTCCATAGAATCGGAACTGTTCGGTTACGAGGCGGGTGTTTTCTCGGGTTCGAGACGTGACGGAAAAAAAGGATATTTTGAACTTGCAGACGGAGGAACTATTTTTCTGGATGAAATATCTGAATTGCCGCTGAATTTACAGGTTAAACTTTTACAAGTGATTCAGGAAAAAGAAATACAGAGGATAGGCGGAACGAAGAGCAGACCTGTAGATGTGCGTATAATCTCTGCAAGCAACAAGAATTTGTATTCGCTGGTAGAGAAAGGCGAGTTCAGAGATGATTTATATTACAGGTTAAATGTGGTGCCGCTTAATGTGCCGCCTTTAAGAGAACGTCCGGAAGATTTGGTTCCGCTGATGAGAGACTTGCTCAGGGTGACAAACAAGAAGACAAATTCAAATAAAATCTTGGATTCGTCGGCGATTTCCGCACTTATGAAATATTCGTGGCAAGGTAATGTAAGAGAACTCCAAAACATTATGGAACGTATGGTCATAACGACAAAGGGGAATGTCATCACAAAAGATAATATTCCATCATATATCATTGATTCACTAAGCGAAGATGATGCACGATCAATTTCAAAGAATGCCAAGTCGCTTAAAGATGCACTGGAGATTGCGGAAAAGTGCTATATAAGCGATGCCTTAAAAGAGTGCAAGACGACTCGAGAACTTGCAAAGGCACTGGGAATAAGCCAACCCTCCGTGGTGAGAAAACTTAATAAATATAATTTAGCAACTAAATCATAGATTCAAAATTGAATCTATGATTTCTTTTTGAATCAGATAATGCGGAGCACCTGTTTTAAAGCGGTTTGCAGCGATATACAGTTATGTATACAGTATTAGATTCGTTTTTGAATCAATTTTCTTTTTTTTGAAAAAACTTTTCTGTTTTTGAAAAGATTTCGATAAAAATATTTTTTTATTCGTCTATTTTTTCACAAGTGCATTTTTCAACATTTCATGGTATTTCAATGCTTTCAATAGCATTTTTAATATATTTTGCTTCTGTTTTTTATTGACTGACTTGTCATTTTTACTTTACAATTATCTCAACGAGACAATAGTCGATAGAGTTTACATTTTAATCAAGGAGGAATTAGAAAATGGCAGTTAATTATGAAGAATATGTTGCCGGCTTAGTTGCGAAAGCTAGAGCGGCTCAGGAAATTGCAAATGATTTTACACAGGAAAAGGTGGACGAGTTAACTTGTGCTATCGCATATGCAACTACAATACCTGAATTCGCTCAGAAAGTTTCAGAAGCATTGGTAGCAGAGTCAGGCATGGGAATAGCGGACGATAAAGTAAAGAAAATGTACGGAAAAATCAAGGGTTCATATTTCCAGATGAAAGATAAGAAGTCAGTTGGTCTTATCGATGTTGACGAAAAAATGGGAATGGAAACTTATGCAAAACCGATGGGAGTTATCGGAGCTATTATCCCTGTAACAAACGGAGAGGCTACACCGGTAGTTAAATCTTTAATGGCTGTAAAGACAAGAAATGCCATTATACTTGCTCCACATCCGAAAGCAAGAAACACAAACGTTATGGTAGTTGAAAAAATCAGAGAAGTGCTTAAGAAGTTAGGTGCTCCTGAAGATTTGGTTCAGTATATTGATCCTGAGTATGTATCAGTTGAGTGTTCAGGACAGTTGATGAAACAGGTTGATTTCATATTGGCTACAGGCGGTACACCAATGGTTAGACAGGCATACTCTTCAGGTAACCCTGCAATCGGTGTAGGTACAGGTAACGTTGTATCTATCATTGACGGAACTACTGATTTGGATGTTACTGCTGATATGATTGTAAGATCAAAGACATTTGACCATGCAACTTCATGCTCAACAGAAAACAACTTGATTGTACTTGAGGAATGCTATGATGCGTTCATGGAAGCTATGGCTAGACATGGTGGATATTTGGTAAAAGAAAATACTGATGAAAAAGAGAAGCTAAAAGTTACTCTATGGCCTGAAACTCCTGCTAACCACAACCTTAACAGACACATTGTTGCTCAGGGAGCTAAGACAATAGCAGAAGCTGCAGGAATTGATGTTCCGGCTGATACTAAAATGTTGATGGCTGAGGAAAACGGCGGATATGGTAACGAGTTCCCGTTCACAGGAGAAAAATTGTCACCTGTATCAGGTGTTAGAAAAGCTAAAGACTTTGATGATGCAGTAGATAAGATGTTGAAGATTCTTGAATACCAGGGAAAAGGACATTCTTGCGGTATCCACACAACTAAGAAAGAAAGAGTTACTAAGCTTGGAGACGTAATGCCTGTATGTAAGGTTTGCGTAAATCAGCCACAGTCTCTAACTAACTCAGGTTCTTGGACTTGCGGATTCCCTATCTCAATGACTCTTGGTTGCGGTACTTGGGGACACAACTCAATCTCTCACAATGCAACATACAAAGATTTATTGAACTTCACTTATGTTTCAAGAGAGATTCCTTCATTCCAGCCTAAGGATGAGGATTTATTCGATTCATCTGTTGTAGCTAAATTAAAATAAGTTTCAATACTTGCAATTGATATTATCTGATGATTCGGGGAGGACAGAGGACCTCCTCGGATATGATAAAATATGAATAGAAAAGGAGAAAATAAAATGTCAGCAATTAAAGATATGAGCAAAAAGTATAATTTGCATTCATGGTCAGCTCAGAACGCTGTTAACCCTATGGTTGTAACTAAGGCAGAGGGAATTTATTTCTGGGATGAGGATGGAAAAAAATATTTTGATATGTCTTCACAGTTGGTAAATGCCAACCTTGGACATGGAAACAAGGCAGTGATTCAGGCTATAAAAGACCAGGCTGAAAAGTTGGCTTTCATAGGACCGGGATATGCTGTTGATGTTAGATCGGAAGCGGCAAAAGCTGTTGTAGAAGCTGCAGGATTCGACGGAGGTAAAGTATTCTTTACAAATGCGGGTGCTGAATCAAATGAAAATGCTATTAAGATAGCAAAAATGTACACAAAGAGATGGAAGATTTTCTCAATGTACAGATGTTACCATGGATCTTCAGCAGGTTCCGGAATGCTTACAGGTGAGCCTAGACACTTTGCTAACGAGCCGGGTGCACCGGGATTCGTAAAATACGACGGTCCTTATGCTTACAGAGCTCCAAAGGCTTGCAAGTTCAACAGCGAAGAAGAGATTACAGAATTTTATCTTGAATTACTGGAAAATCAGGTTCAGTATGAGGGACCTCATCAGATAGCTGCTATTTTCACAGAGACTATCGTAGGATCAAACGGAGTTCTTGTTCCGCCTAAAGGATATTTAGAGGGAGTAAGAGCTATCTGTGACAAGTATGGAATTCTAATGGTTTGCGACGAAGTAATGGCAGGATGGTACAGAACAGGATCAACTTTTGCATGGCAGCAGTATGATTTCAAACCGGATCTTATTACTTTCGCTAAAGGAGCTACTTGCGGTTATGTTCCTTTGGGTGGTGTAGTTGTTTCTAAGCCTATTGCAGAGTTCTTCAATGACAATGTAATGTACTGCGGACTTACTTACAGTGCTCATCCTGTTGGATGTGCGGCTGTAGTTGCAACACTTAAAGAATATGAGAGACTAAATGTAAAAGACAATGTTAAAAAGCAGGAAGCACTTCTTAGAGACCTTCTTACTGACATTCAGAAGAAACATGCTTGCGTAGGTGAGTTCAGACTTAAGGGTCTGTTCTGCGCAGTAGAGTTGGTTAAAGATAAGGCTACAGGTGCACCTCTTGTATCATTCAATGCAGATAAAGAAGGCAAGATGGGTAAAATTGTAGGAATGTTGAAAAACGAGGGATTCGCAACTTACTCACACGAGAATATGCTTATCGTAGCTCCTCCGCTAATCATCACTGAAGATGAATTAAAAGAAGCTATGGCTATTTTCGATAAGGTTATGGATTCTGTAGACAACATGATTAAATAATAAAAATTATTAAGATAGTTGTTTTATTCACGAGATACAAAATAACATAATTTAAAAGAGCGGTTGTATGCCGCTCTTTTAAATTAAAAATATATCATTTTTGTCCTATAAGCCTCATTCTTTATAAATTAAAAACAAATCATATTTTCAATTGAAAATATATTAATCTTTTCAATTAAAAATATCTGAAAATACCTTTTACCAAGCCTGCAATTCTTACATCTTCAAGAATTATAGGACTCATACTGCTGTTTTCGGGCTGTAGGCGTATATGTCCGTTTTCTCTATAGAAAGTCTTCACGGTGCCTTCAGTTTCAAAGCCGTCTACCAGTGCAACAACTATGTCACCATTATTTGCTGTTTCCTGTCGTCTTACAAGAATATAGTCACCATCATATATGCCCGCTTCAATCATCGATTCGCCCTTAACTCTCAGCATAAAGGATTCCCCACGAATGAATCTTGCGGGAATGGGGAAGACACCTTCTATATTTTCTTCGGCAAGTATAGGCATACCGGCAGCTACACGACCGACTATAGGAACCTGAATGATTTCCTCCCGGAATTCTTCCATCGCATCTACAACAGAGTTTATATCCTCATCCTGAACATTTTTTATTTTTAATGCTCTGGGTTTGGAAGGATCTTTTACCAAGTATCCCTTTTTCTCCAGTGCGGCGAGCTCTTTATGGGCCGTAGAAGTAGATTTGATACCGAGTGCGGTACAGATTTCCCTGACAGTAGGCGGATATCTGTGTTCTTCAAAAAAACGGGTCATATAATCAAGTATTTTTTTCTCTCTATCTTTTAAAGGCTCCATTACATTACCTCCTGAATGAGCAATTGTGACTGTACAATAAACTATGAAATAATTGTAACATATGTTTGCATATTTGTAAACTTACGTTCTTTTTTCGTGAGAAGTCACTTTGTAATGTTGTACTTGTAAACCGAGGGCGGAAATTATATAATATATGCAATTGC
>JBGZBP010000027.1:0-10757 GCA_041844735.1 Bacillota bacterium | reverse complement strand
AGCATCCGACTACGCACGTAAGTGCATTAGGATTTATCCTTTTAACTCGTCTTATATACTGACGTGATTTTTTGTCTGAAAGGCTTGTAACCGTGCATGTGTTTATAATATAAACATCAGCAAAATCTTCTTCGTCCGTACTTTTATATCCTTTATTTACAAGGCTCTCGAGTATTACTTCACTCTCATATTGATTTACTTTGCATCCGAATGTTTTAATAGCCACAGTTGGCTGCTTAAAATTTGTCATCTTTCTTTATCACAACTCCATCTCATACATTATCATTGAAACTGTAGCCATTCCGGCTGTCTCTGTTCTAAGAACGGTCTTCCCCAGTGTCACCGGCTTTATACCCATTTCTTCAAGACTTAAAGCTTCACTGTTGGAAAACCCGCCCTCTGGACCTATTATTACCGCCACTTTTATTTCACCGTCGATTTGCTGCATATTAAACTCTCTGAGCAGTTGCTTTATCGTGAACTCCTCTTGGTTCTCATACGGAAACACCTTTAAATCAAACGTTTCCAGCCTCACCAACAATTCATCGAATTTGATTGCAGGCTTAACTTCCGGCACTATGCCTCTCTTGCATTGTCCTGAAGATTCCTGAGAGATTTTATTCCATCTGGATATTTTTTTATCGAAATTACCTTTATCCATCACTATTGTGCGGTCCATAAATACAGGGACAAACTCAACAACGCCAAGTTCAACATTTTTCTGAACTATAAACTCCATTTTCGATTGCTTCGGAATGCCTTGGAACAAGGTTATTTTTATGTTCGGTTCTTTTGAAAATTTTTGTTTATCTAAAATCTTACATTCAATTTCTGTCGACATAATATTTTTTATTTCAACTTTATAGTCAAAATCAGCATTGTCACTTATTGTCAGGACAGCTCCTGCTCCCAACCTTAAGACTTTGACAATATGTTTTATATCTTCAGCATCTTGTATTATAATGCTGTCATCTGTAATTTGATTGCTATCCACAAAATATTTATTCATATCAACTTTCGTATGTAGCGGCTATTGCACACCATTCTCCCTTTTCAATAATCTCCAAAATTTCATATCCGTTTTTACATAGTGCGGTAACAACCGTTTCTTTCTTTTCCATAAGAATTCCGGAAGATATAAATACTCCTCCCGATTCCAAGTTTTTCATCACATATCCCGATAAATAAATCACAAGTTCTGCCACAAGGTTTGCACAAACAATGTCAGCCACATAGTCCAATCCCTTTGTTAAATCCCTGCACTCTACTTTCACTTTGTCCGTAAAGCCATTTATTTCAACATTTTCCTTAGATACTTCACAAGCGACAGGATCAATATCAACAGCATAT
Source organism: Bacillota bacterium (assembly GCA_041844735.1). GTDB lineage: Bacteria > Bacillota > Clostridia > Peptostreptococcales > Anaerovoracaceae > CAJPNN01. The sequence continues at coordinate 9,407 of JBGZBP010000027.1, read as the reverse complement.
ATCTCTCCTGCACCTAAATGTGCAGCTGCAATTGACAAAATGCCGGATCCGGATCCGACATCCAAGAACTTATCTCCTTTTTTAATATACTTTTCCATAAGTTCTATCACCATTGATGTTGTTTCGTGTGTTCCTGTGCCAAATGCCATACCCGGGTCTATTTCAATTATAATTTCGTCTTTTTTAGCTTCGTACGTCTCCCATGTGGGTTTTATTACAATGTTTTCAGTTATTTTAGCGGGCTTAAAATAATCTTTCCATTTATCTTTCCATTTTTCATCGGAAACAGTTTCGGATTCTATACTAAGTGTTCCTAAAACCGGCGTGTTTGCATAGAATTGTTGCTTATCTTTTTCCTTTAATTCAACAATTATTTTCTCTAATTTTTCATAGATTTCTTCCGTGTCGTCGTTCATGTCCAGATAAAATGAAATTATCACTTCATCCATTGCCTTTTTCTCTATATCAGACTCCGATCCTGCATTCATCAGTGCTTCATCTATGTAGTTCCACATATACTCTTCCTGATTCAATATATCATCCACCAGGTTCGGGCTGTCCACTATTATACCGTCTATGCCTATACCTAAAAGCTCAGATGTTAATATATCCGCTCCCGATTCTGTAGTATGTATTTTTATTTCTCTATACTTCATATGTTTTTCCTTTTAAATAAATAATAGCATACAAAACTGTATGCTATTATTGTACTATACTTTGATATTTTATGAAAATAATTTTTAGGCTTATTCAGCACTTTATTTTTAAATATTGATTTGTTGCTTTATATTTTAGATTGCATCTTCTCTCTTCTTAACAACAGTATCATTAGGACCTTCATATTCACGACCCCAACCTGTTATCATCGATACAATGAATACGAGTGGAAATGCAAGGCAGAAGAACATTCCCATAGGTAATTGCATCGGACTGATACTATCTATAAAATCATAATCTTTAATCGTTGCAGTGATTCCGCCCATAGCAAGGATAATATAAACACTTGAAACAGGGCTCAATGCCGGCAACGTTGTAGAGAAACAAGCAATCAGATTTGCTCTTCTATAAGGATGCAGTTTCGCTTTTTGTCCCACCTCGTCTGCGATAGGTCCGAACATCAAGCATGCAGGACCGTTCATTGTTCCGATCAATAAACTTGTAAGTGCTGTGCCGAAAGAGATTTTCATTTCTGTAGCCATGGAGCTTTCCTCTTTCTTTCCACTAAGTACACTTACCAAGCTGTCCATCATACCGCACGCCTTTAAAATACCTATAATTGCAACTATCATATATACAGCCGCTACAGTTCCTATCATATTTGTTATTCCGTCTATTATGAAACCGCTCATTGCTCCGTCTTTTACCAACAAAATATCTGCCGGTATCATTATTCCCGAAATTATTCCTACAATAGCACCTACAACTGTACCTACTGTGCCGGCTATAAATATATTTCTTGTCTTGAATGCTACCGCAAGCAATACCACCATAGGTATCATCATCAACAATCCCTTAGGATCCGAGTACTCCTGCATTATTTTCATAGACTCTGCCGGATCTATTCCTGTACCTTTACCGCCAAAGAATAGGAAAAACACTATAGTGAATGCTGCCGCCGTAAGTGAATATTTCAATCTTGACTTTACAACACCGCTTATGTCCGGAAGATTACCGCTCTTATATTTCTGTGTCTGTGATGATGCGATAGTAACATCGGATACAGGGCCTATAGAATCTCCGAAAAGTGCTCCGCTAAGAATCGCTCCCGCAACCATCACTACATTCGCTCCCATGATAGCACCTACAGGCAACAGTATTGGAACCATTGTCAATGTAGTACCTATCGAAGTTCCTGTCGATGTTGCAATTATAGCTGTTATTATGAATGCAAATGCACAGATTACCGAAGGCCCTATGTGAAGTTCCGCTCCTATCCAAATAAAACCTTGCGCAATGTGGCCTCTTGTCATCATCTTTCCAAACACGCCTACAATGAATAATATCAATGCAACTGTATTTCCCAACTCATCAGCCATTCCTGAAATTGCAGCACCCCAAAAAGATTTCATCTTCTTAGCCAAAAAGCTGCTCAGCATCAAGGCAACCACGCCGCCCAAAGCCAATGCTGTAGTATCATATACTCCTGCAAATCCGAAGAAGTATATTGCAAACGCCACCATTATAATAAGCGGCAACAGTCCTACGAGTTTACCACCGTAAAACTCTAATTCGTACTTCTTTTTTTCCATCATTTTCACCTCTTTTGCATTTTATATCTATAAATCACATTATGAGTTCACATATTAAAATATGTTTAAAGTTATTTAAGTTTCTCATGAACATTCCTTACAATATCCTTGTATGCTTTAACAAAGATATTAAAGTCAAGATTATGAGCCACTCCTGCATAGCCTTCTTTTATCAAAGATGCTGCTTCATCCTCTGTAAGTGATAAAATGTAACAAGGTTTATTAACAGCCTTACAAGCATTCAAAACTCTTTCCTTTGCAGCTATAAACTCCGGATTGGTAAACTGACCCGCCATACCCATGGTAGTTGATAGGTCAAACGGCCCTATAAATATCCCGTCTATTCCATCAATAGCCACAATCTTCTCAATGTTTTCAAGAGCTTCTACAGTTTCGCACTGAGGGATTAACATCAATCTTTCATTACTGTTTGCGTAGTACTCTTCAAGACCGCATTTTGCCCATTCCAAATTTCCGAATCCTGTTCCCCTGCCCTTGATAAATCCTCTGTTACCCATAGGTGCAAACTTTGCAAGATCCACTGCTTTCTTAAAATCTTCAATATCTCTCAAACATGGAATAATCAGTCCCTGAGCTCCGCAGTCCGCAGCTCTCTGTATTTCCTTGTGCGTTACATCGGCAATTCTGACTACGGGTACCAAATCTACACTCTCCGCTACACGAATAAGGTTCATCATTGATTCTGTATCAAACGGTCCGTGTTCGGTATCTATAATGACCCAATCAAGTCCGGTATATCCCAAGCATTCCATCATAGACATATTGCCGCTTCCAAAGAAGGTTCCAATCGCAGGCTTTCCTTCCTTCGCCATGTCTCTCAATCTGTTAAGTGACATAATTTCACCTCCTACTTGCCTAGCTTCGTTTTAAAATAATCACCTAATTTTTTAACATTCGCTTCTATGACATCCTCAGAAAGTCCGCTGAAATTCATTCTGATGCAGTTGTCTCCTGCTCCTTCTTCATTACCCTCAGTGTAAAAAATTGATCCTACACCATAACAAACATTAAGATTTTCAGCTACTTCTATTGCCATCTCTGTTGCATTTATTTCTTTCGGTAACTCTACCCAAACATAATATCCGCCATCAGGGTTTGTTCTCTTGGTTCCTTCAGGGAAATAATTGTCTATAGCCTTAAGCATCACATCTCTTCTGCTTCTATACAACGAACAAAGTTTTTCCAGATGAGCAGGATATAATCCACGTGCAAAAAATTCGGCAGCTATCTCCTGAGTTACAGTGTTTGTGCAAGTATCCGTACCCAGCTTAACATCGCCAAGTGTGTTTATTATTGCTTCGTCGGCAACTATATATCCAAGCCTGCTTCCTGGTGAGAAAATCTTGGAAAAACTGTTTGCAATTATAACATTGTTGCTCTTGTCGAATGACTTGATATAAGGCAATGTTTCTCCACTGTAGCGAATCTCTCTGTACGGATCATCTTCCAAAACTACAACATCATACTGAGCTGCAAGGTCAGCAAGTTTTTTTCTTCTCTCCAAACTCATTGTAACCCCTGTAGGATTCTGGAATGTAGGAACTGTATAAATGAATTTAGGATTATATTCTTTAATTTTTTTCTCAACATCTTCCATATTCATGCCGTTGTCATCAGTCTCAACCGGTACAAGCTTAGCTTCAAACATCTTGAATATCATGCTTGTATGAACAAATGACGGTGTTTCTACCAAAATAACATCACCCGGATCAATCAACATCTGACAAATCAGGTTCATAGGCTGTATGCCTCCGGATGTAATCATTATGTTATTGATATTCACATCAATACCTCTAGGTTTCAAAAGAACGTCTCTGACTGCCTCTCTAAGTTTTACATTTCCTACCGCAGAACCGTACTTTAATGCCCCGTATCCGTCAGCAGTTCTCTGAAAAACATCCTGTGATATTTCTCTTATTTGCTCCATAGGATATGCTTCCAATCCGGGAGCACCTCCACCAAATGAAATAATATCCGGAGATATCAACGAATTGGTTAACACTTTAAGTTTGTTAACTTCGCCGTTCATCACGGAAATTCTCTTTGCAAAATTTAACATTTTAACTACCTCCACTTTTATAAAACTCACTAATTACAATCAATACCTAATAAACATTATCTACATTCCTATTTCTTTCGTATATATTATAATGTAAGCGGAATAAGGTAAAACGCAATTAACATCAATTTTACATGAACTTCTATTCGTGTATAATATTCATATATTAAGCAGGTTCATTTCGTTCATATATTTTATTATCTCTTTTCTGAACATCGTAAGTACAGGAGAATGATATTCGGGTGCCACCGTCACCAGTGCTACCGTCCTGCCCGCCGCAGGTTCTAACGGCCATATTGCAACATCCGATTTTGCACAATCATAAGTCATACGTGACGTTAGACAGAGTCCGAATCCCTTGCTTACATAATGATGACATGCAGCGTCAACTTCCAGTCTGAAATCACAATTATAGTTCACATTATTTTCTTTTAGCCACAAGACAAATTCCGTATCATATCCCTCCATCTGCATTATTATATTTTGACCGTCCAAATCTTCCCTCGTAACCGATTTACCGTTCTTAGGTACAAATTTTTTATCTGAAAGGCATATAATCTCAGTCTTATACAGAGGCATTATCGAACCCTTTACATTTGAATCTATAGACAAAAATGCCAAATCAACCTTTCCGTCATTTACCAGCTCTCTAATATGCAAATCTCCTGTCTGAATCACGCTTATATTTACATTCGGATATTTTACCTTGAATTCCGATATTATGTCCGGCAACCAAAGTACCGAAGCACTGTAAAATGACGCAATCCTTATATTTCCGCCTGTAGCATTTCCTATGTTGTTCACTTGCTGTTCCAGTGCCTTTGTGGAGTCCAGAACATTTCTTACATACGGCATTATTGCCATTCCGTTTTGAGTAAGTTCAATGTTGTTTCTACTTCTTATAAACAGCGGATATCCATATTCCTGTTCCAGCTTCCTAATTAAGTGACTGACAGCTGACTGAGATACATTAAGCCTTTCTGCCGCTTTAACGAAACTCTTTTCTTCTGCAACTACCATAAATACCTGCCACGTATATAAAGACATACAAAACCTCCTGTTCATTTTATAGCTCAATAACATGAGTAAATATACATGTTTATATTATCATAATATTATAAATTATGCTACATAAAATTATGTATACAGTATTTTTATCTCTACGCACAAAAAAAGCCGGTGTTAGTGCATTATAATGCACTAACACCGGCTTAAATATGCAGATTATTTTTAATAATCGATTTTGTTATTTTGTGAAAAGATCTTTTATGGACTCTGTGAAACTCTTTTTCTTTTCGTATGCTTCATGAGTCAGTATATCTCCCAGCTCTTTAATCTTATCTTTTTGAGTTTGATTCAGTTTTTTAGGAATTTCCAACATCACTTTCACATATAAATCGCCGTATTTATTTGATTTTAACGCCTTTATACCCTTACCTTTCAGTCTGAATACTGTCTCAGGCTGTGTTCCTTCAGGTATTTTATAGGAAATCTTCTCCGTTAACGTAGGTACAACTATTTCATCTCCAAGACATGCCTGTGCAAAAGTTATAGGAATTTCCAACCACAAATCGTTATTTCTTCGCTTGAACAACTTATGAGGCGCCACTGTAACCGATATAAACAAGTCTCCTGTCGGACCTCCGTTAAAGCCAGCCTCTCCTTGTCCTGATATGGATATCACGGAATCACTGTCTACTCCCGCCGGTATATCCACAGCTATCTCTGCCGCTTTCTTTACCTTGCCGCTTCCTTTACACTCATGGCACGGGGTCTCTATCACCTCTCCGCTTCCGTTACATTGAGGACATACCGATGTTTGTGAAAATGCACCGAACGGTGTGTTTGTGGTACTTGTTACCTGTCCTGTGCCGTTACAGTTAGGGCACGTCTTTTTTGACGTTCCAGGCTCTGCACCGCTGCCCCCGCATACTGTACATCCCTCAGTTCTATTAATTTTAATGGTCTTTTTGGTACCGAAAGCAGCCTCTTCAAAAGTTAAATTCATTCTTATATGAATGTCATTTCCCTTCCTGGGACCGTTTCTGCGTCTGCTTCCACCACCAAATCCTCCTCCGAAAAAGCTTGAAAATATGTCTCCTAAATCGTCAAATCCCATACCTCCGCCGAATCCTCCGCCAAACCCGGCATTCGGATCAACTCCTGCATGACCAAATCTATCATATTTTTCTTTTTTTTCAGGATCTGAAAGCACGCTATATGCCTCATTTACCTCTTTGAAGTTTTCCTCAGCTTTTTTGTCTCCCGGGTTTCGATCAGGATGATACTGCATAGCTTTTTTTCTGAAAGCCTTTTTTATCTCATCGTCCGACGCACCCTTTTTAAGTCCGAGTACTTCATAAAAATCTTTTTTATCTGCCATTTGTTAAAACACCTTAATCGTTTTTCTTTTCTTCATCAACTACTTCATAGTCAGCATCCACTACATTGTCCGGCTTTTCGTCTTTTGCATTGCCTGCTCCCATGTTCTGAGCAAACTGGCTCGGATCCATATTGTTAGGATCGAATCCTGCCTGCTGTGCTGCCTGATATAGTTTTTCGGAAATTTTACTGAATAGATTGGTCAAGTTTTCAGTTTTCGCTTTGATTTCTTCAACACTTCCGCTTTCGAGTGCCTTTTTCAAGTCTTCTTTTGCATTTTCAACACTTTCTTTCTCAGACGAATCTACCTTATCTCCAAGTTCTCCTAAAGCTTTTTCTGTTTCATAAACCAAAGTTTCTGCAGTATTTCTGATTTCAATTTCTTCTTTCTTCTTTTTATCTTCCTCTGCAAACTGCTCTGCTTCCTTAATCTTAGCCTGAATTTCATCATCGCTGAGCTTTGTTGAAGATGTAATGGTAATCGCCTGCTGCTTACCTGTTCCTAAGTCTTTAGCACTTACATTTACAATTCCGTTCGCATCTATATCAAATGTAACTTCAATCTGCGGAACACCTCTTCTTGCAGGTGCAATGCCTGTTAACTGGAATTTTCCAAGTGTTATATTTCCCGAAGCCATTTCTCTTTCACCCTGCATTACATGAATATCAACTGCCGTTTGATTATCTGCCGCCGTAGAGAAAATTTGGCTCTTCTTTGTAGGTATTGTAGTGTTTCTTTCTATCAATTTCGTTGCAACTCCACCCAAAGTCTCAATGGACAGCGATAACGGCGTTACATCCAGCAGCAAAACGTCATTTACCTCTCCTGTCAATACACCCGCCTGAACAGCTGCACCGATTGCAACACATTCGTCAGGGTTTATCCCTTTGAAAGGTTCCTTACCTGTAACCTTTTTCACAGCTTCCTGAACCGCCGGTATTCTGGTTGACCCTCCTACCAAAATCACTTTCTCTATATCGCTGTTTGAAACATTCGCATCAGCCATAGCTTTCTTTAACGGTTCTATTGTCTGATCAACCAAAGTGCTTGTCAACTGGTCAAATTTTGCTCTTGTTATGTCCATGTCAAGGTGCAAAGGACCATCTGCATTTACTGTTATAAACGGTAGATTTACATTTGCAGTCTGTGCCGATGAAAGCTCTTTCTTTGCCTTCTCAGCCGCTTCCTTTAATCTCTGGTGAGCCATCTTATCCTGTCTCAAATCAACACCGTTTTCTTTTGCAAATGTATCCGCAATAAAGTTAATCAATGCCTCATCGAAATCGTCTCCACCCAGTCTGTTATTTCCGCTTGTGGCAAGCACTTCAAACACTCCGTCACCTAAATCCAGGATGGACACGTCAAACGTACCGCCTCCAAGGTCATAAACCAAAACTTTGTGATGTTTATCATCTTTATCCAAACCGTAAGCCAAAGCTGCCGCTGTAGGTTCATTTATTATTCTTTTTACATCGAGACCGGCAATCTTACCGGCATCCTTAGTAGCCTGTTTCTGGCTATCCGTAAAGTATGCAGGTACTGTTATTACAGCTTCCGTAACTTTTTCTCCTAAATAACTTTCCGCATCGCTTTTCAGTTTAGCCAATGTCATAGCTGAGATATCCTGCGGAGTATAACTTTTTCCATCAATCTCCACCTTATGATCAGTACCCATGTATCTCTTGATTGATGCAATCGTTCTATCAGGGTTTGTTATCGCCTGTCTCTTTGCTGTTTCACCCACAAGTCTCTCACCGTTCTTGGCAAAACCTACTATTGACGGTGTTGTTCTATTACCTTCCGCATTGGCAATTACTGTAGGTTCTCCACCTTCCAGTACTGCAACACATGAATTTGTTGTACCCAAATCGATTCCTATTACTTTTCCCATTTTATTCTCCTCCTTTATAAACCTTAACTCATTAATTTGCAACCTTTACCATAGCTGCTCTAATAACTTTTCCATTAAGTACATATCCCTTTTTAAGAACATCGGACACTGCTCCCGACTCATATTTATCCGTATCTTCAGTCATTACTGCATGATGGAACATAGGATCAAACTCACTTCCGAGAGCATCAATTTCCTTAATGCCGTTCTTTTCAAGTACCCCATTAAATTGTTTCAATATTTTTTCCATTCCTTCCACAAATGTTTCTGAAACCCCCTCTTTGTGTGAAAGTGCCAGTTCAAAGTTATCTATTACATCAAGCATATCCAAAGCAATCTTCTCATTTGCATATGCATAAATGTCACTCTTTTCTTTTTCAGTTCTTTTTTTAAAGTTCTGAAAGTCCGCATATAATCTCAAATACTTCGTATTTTCATCTTCCTTATCTTCCGGGGCATCCTCCTCCCGGGTATCATCTTCTTCCCTGTTGTTTGAAACATTTTCCTCATCCGACGCCGCTTTCACATCTGCCTCATCGTTTAAGTCTCCCGTTTCGCATTCCTCTTTAATTTCTTCCATATCATCAATCTTCTGATTTTCCTCTTTAATCATTTTCTTCCCCTCCATCAAGCTTAAAAGCATTACTTATATTTTCACTTACATATCGTATTACAGATGTCACATGAGCATACTCCATCCTCGTAGGCCCTATTACCCCCAGCTTTCCTACCAGCTGCCCGTTTATCTTATAGTCGCATGTTATAAGACTGCAATCTTTGAGAGTCTCATCACTGTTTTCATCT
>JBGZBP010000026.1:0-20398 GCA_041844735.1 Bacillota bacterium | reverse complement strand
TTGATTTCATTAAAGATGAAAGAAGGGATACAGGAATCATGTTTAATTTAAAAGGAGAGAGCGAGCTAACAGAATATCTGATTCAAGAAACAGACAAAGTACTTGAAGCTCACGATAACGATTCTTCACAACTGGTGGGGATTTTACTTGATATTCAGAACGCTATGGAATTTCGCTATATTCCTCAGCCTGTCGCTGAATACCTTTCAAAAAAACTCTGCATACCATCTACGAGAGTTTTTGACGTAATTTCATTTTATACTTCTATCCATGACAAACCACGAGCAAAATATCCTATCGAAATCTGTGACAGCATTGTATGCAAGGTGAACGATAGCGAGACATTACAAGATACGCTCGAGCGTATACTTGGCGTTAAGGTGGGAGAAACCACACAGGACGGCAAGTTTGTCATAGAAAAAGTTCCTTGCTTCGGAGCTTGCGATATAGGTCCCGCTGTGAGAATAAACGGCGAAGTATTCGGTAAATTGAATGACGAGCAGCTTGTTCGTGACCTGCTCAAAAAGTTTGCATAGAAATGGAGGAAAAGTATAATGGCAAAAACAGTATCTTTTATATCAGCTAATTTTGATAAATACGATCCTCATTTCATTGACCAGTATGAGTCGCTTGGCGGGTTCCAAGCATTGAAGCGTGCTGTCACCATGGACGGAGAGGACATCGCAACAGAAATCGCAAAATGTGGCGTTAAAGGCCGAGGCGGAGCAGCATATGACATGGGGAAAAAATGGTCTCAGGCAAAAGCTATAAACAATCCCGACAAGGTGGTTGTATGCAACGCAGATGAAGGAGAACCTTGCACATTCAAAGATAGAACCATCCTGTCAAAAGACCCTTTCAGACTGATTGAAGGTATGATTATCGCAGGATACACCGTAGGTGCAAAAAATGGATACATTTATCTGAGGGAAGAATATTGGCATTTAAGACCGTTAATTTTTAATGCGTTGGCACAGGCTAAAGAAAAAGGCTATCTTGGCAAAGACATCTTGGGAGTTAAGGGCTTCGATTTTGAGCTGCATCTATACTCCGGAGCAGGCGCTTATGTATGTGGTGAGGGTACCGCTCTCGTAGAGTCAATTGAAGGTAAATCAGGCAGACCAAGAAAAAAACCACCTTTTATCAAACAGTGCGGTCTGAACAATCTTCCTACTCTTGTAAATAATGTAGAAAGTTTGTCTCTCGTTCCTGCAATTTTAACTGATAAAGACGAAATATATAAAACGTTCGGTACAGAGGGCTCTATGGGTTCAAAACTTGTAAGTGTTGCCGGCAATGTCAACAACCCCGGCGTTTATGAAATTCCTTTCGGACTTACATTAAGAGAAATCATCTATGATTTGGCAGGCGGTGTTAAAGGAAATAGGAAAATAAGCCTTATTCAGCTTGGCGGCGCCTCAGGTAAGATAACATCCGAAGAATTTTTGGATACTAAGTACACTTATGAAGATTTGAAAGATGTAAATCTTACAGTAGGATCCGGAGCAATCTTGGTGATTGACGAAAGAACCTCTCTTATAGATTTCCTTGTGCATACTCAGCATTTCTTCTGCCACGAAAGTTGCGGACAATGCACACCTTGCAGAGAAGGAAACAGACACATAGATATAATATTGAAGAAAATGGCAGCAGGGACACACGTAAAAAGCGATATCAAAACTTTGGAAAGATTTGCGAACATAATGAGCATATCGTCGCTTTGCGGACTTGGCGAATCTGCACAGAATGCGTTGCTTTCTGCAATGAAACGCTTCCCGAAAGATTTTGAAGCACCCGAAAGGAGGGACATATAATGAGCACTACTGAAATGGCAAATATCACTATTAACGGTACTCCTCTAAGTGTTCCTGTGGGTACCAGGATCCTAGATGCCGCAAAATTAGTAAACATAGATATTCCACACCTTTGTTATCACCCGGATCAGACCATCAAAGCTCACTGCAGAGTCTGTGTCGTCGAGGTTGAAGGCAGCAGAAAACTGAGTGCAGCATGTTCTACAGAGGTTTGGGACGGCATGGCAATTCATACCAACACGAAAAAAGTTCGTGATGCTCAGGTAGGTATGCTGGAACTCATTTTAGCAGATCACCAGCAGGATTGCCTTAACTGCTCAAGAAACGGCAACTGTGAGCTTCAGGATTTGAGTGTAAGGTTCAATTTTACGAACCCTACTCTTCCGAGTCTTGCAAAGTTGCCTGAAATTCAAATGAACAATCCGAGCATTGTCAGAAACCCGTCAAAATGTGTGAAGTGCGGACGTTGTGTCAATGTTTGCGAACAGGCTCAAGGCATATCTGCCCTTACTCGTTCAAATCGCTCGGGCGATTTCAGGGTTACTACAGCCTTCAATGCTCCGCTTGCTACTACTGCCTGCGTACTTTGCGGACAGTGCAGCGTCGTTTGCCCTACAGGAGCTATAGTAGAAAGGGATAATACTCAGGATGTCTTTGATGCTATAGACAATCCTAAAAAACATGTAATCGTTCAGGTGGCTCCATCTGTCAGAGTTGCAATAGGCGATGAGTTCGGACTTTCATTGGGTGCCATTGCTACAGGAAAAATGGTTTCCGCCCTTAGGCACATAGGATTTGATAAGGTATTTGACACTAATTTCAGTGCCGATCTCACAATCATGGAAGAAGGTGCAGAGCTTATCCACCGCTTAAAGACAGGAGGAACTTTGCCTATGATGACCTCTTGCTCACCGGGTTGGGTAAACTATATGGAAAAGCATTATCCCGGTATAATGGAGCATGTATCCTCTGCAAAGTCACCTCAGCAGATGTTCGGTGCCATCTCAAAAACTTACTATGCTGAAAGGGTTGGCATAGATCCGAAGGACATTGTAACAGTATCAATAATGCCTTGTACCGCAAAAAAATATGAGGCTCAAAGACCTGAAATGGGTAGAGACGGCTACAGGGATGTTGACATCGTTTTGACTACAAGGGAGTTCGCAAAGATGATTAAGCATGTCGGAGTTGATTTCACTTCTCTTGAAGATGGTGAATTCGACAGTCCTTTAGGCATAGGCTCGGGAGCAGGCGCTATATTCGGAGCATCCGGCGGAGTTATGGAAGCTGCTCTCAGAACAGTTTACGAAACTCTTACAGAAAAAGAACTTGCAAGACTCGACTTTGAAGATGTCAGAGGTCTTGAGGGTATAAAAGAAGCAACTATCGATCTTGACGGCACTGAGATAAAGGTCGCTGTCGCTAACGGTCTTGCGAATGCACAAAAATTAGTTAAACAGGTAGAAAACGGCACCAGCCCTTATACTTTCATTGAAATCATGGGCTGTCCGGGCGGTTGTATCGGCGGAGGCGGCCAACCTGTAAATACAGTAAATCGTATTAGAGAGATTAGAATAGACTCTTTATATTCTTTGGACAAGAGTCTTCCTATCAGAAAATCTCACGAAAATCCTGAGATTATAGAGCTTTATGATACATATCTCGAAAAACCTATGAGTCATAAGGCACACGATTTACTTCATACATCGTTTATGGATAAATCCAACTTTATTTAAACTATACCAAACAAACATTAAATCGTAACTGAAAAACCGAGTGGAAACACTCGGTTTTTTAGTATTCATCTTTCATCTAAATCTCCTAAGTCTCAATGCATTCGCGACTACACAGACCGAACTCATGCTCATGGCTGCTGCTGCAAACATATGGTTTAAAGTAAATCCGTTTATAAAGTATAACGCTCCTGCTGCGATAGGGATTCCGATTACATTATATATAAACGCCCAAAACAAATTCATTTTTATATTTTTAACCACGGCCCTGCTGAGTCTGATTGCCGTATCAACATCCTGCAAATCGTTTTTCATAAGAACTATGTCCGCTGAAGAAATCGCTATATCGGTCCCTGCACCGATCGCCATTCCGACATCCGCAACAGTCAGTGCCGGGGCATCGTTAATGCCGTCTCCAACCATAATTACTGTCTTATCTCTTGCCTGTAGCCGACGAATTTCTCTTTCCTTATCTTGAGGCATCACCTCTGCTATGACCTTATCTATCCCTACTTCTTCTCTAATAGTCTCCGATGTCTTTTCATTGTCTCCTGTGAGCATTATAACTTCCACACTTGCATCCTTGAGCATCTTCACAGCACCATAGCTGGACTCCTTAATTTCATCTCTCACTGCTACAAGCCCGATAAACTTACCATTCCTGGCAAAATATAGTAAGGTTTTCCCTTGTGTCGAAAGCTTCGCTATATTCGTTTCCATATCCCGGTTAATTTCAATGCCGCAGTCGATCATAAACGCCCTGTTTCCTGCTATACATTTCTCTGAAACTCCCTTGCTCAAGCTTATTTCACCTTTGACCCCTCTTCCCGGAACATTTTCAAATTTGGAAGATTCAAACCCCCTAATGTTATTTTCTTCTCCATATTCCATCACTGCCTGCCCCAGCGGATGCTCCGAATTTTTTTCCAATCCCATGGCTAGCCCGATGAACTCATTTTCATCCATTTCCGTTAAAAACGCTTTAGAAATTATGACATCCGTTACCACAGGTCTTCCCCTGGTTATCGTTCCTGTTTTATCCAACACCACAGTATCCGCCTTGTGTGTCGTTTCCAGTGCCTCCGCAGACTTGATTAAAATACCGTATTCCGCACCCTTACCCGTTCCTACCATTATAGCTACAGGTGTTGCGAGCCCCAATGCGCAAGGGCACGAAATCACCAACACCGAAATCGCGAGCGACAGTCCGAATTCAAACGATTTTCCTATTAAAATAACCCATACCGAAAATGTCGCCAGGGCAATCCCCATTACTACCGGTACAAATATTCCTGCCACCTTGTCAGCCAATCTTGCTATAGGTGCTTTTGAAGCCGCACCCTGCTCTACAATTTCTATTATTTTAGCAAGAGTAGTGTCTTCTCCTACTCTTTCCGCCACCATCACCAAGCTACCCTGCTTATTTATCGTCGCCTGGAATACCTCGTCTCCTTCCTCTTTTTTCAAAGGATTACTCTCTCCTGTCAAAAAAGACTGATCCACATAACTCTCTCCATTTACAACTCTTCCGTCAACAGGAATACGCTCTCCGGGCCTTATAACTATCAAATCCCCTTTTTCTATATCCTCTATTCTTATCTCTACTTCGACATCTCCTCTTAAAACAGTCGCTTTCTCCGGAGCCAACGCCATCAGCTTCTCCACGGCATCTCCTGTTTTTCCTTTTGACTTAAGTTCCAAGTATTTTCCTATGCTGATAAATGTCAGTATAGTTACAACCGACTCAAAGTAAATGCGATGTGCAAAGTGCTGTGCGACTTCCGGCATACCGCCTCTTATTACGTGCCATATTTTAAATATACAGTAAATCCCGTATAAAAATGATGCTGTCGCACTTACAGCAATGAGCGAATCCATATTAGGTGCTCTTCTCACAAGAGACACAAACCCTCCGGAAAAATATTTTCGATTGATTATCATAACAGGTACAGTCAATAAAAATTGAAGCATTGCCATATTAAAAGAATTTTCAACACCGTGCAATATATTAGGCACAGGCATACCAACCATATGCCCCATAGAAATGTACATCATCGGGACGAAAAATACCATGCTTTTAATCAGCCTGCGCTTGGTATCTTCGGCATCTTCTAAAAAAACATTACCTGTTTTTTCTATACCTGATTTTTTATTAATATCATATGTCCCGTACCCTATCGAGGATATCGCTTTCTCTATATCGTTCATCGACAATAGGCTTTCATCAAAATCAACCATCAAAGAATTGGTCATCAGATTCACTTCTGCCATGTGTATACCTTTAAGTTTTCTTACCGCCTTTTCAACGTTGACCTGACATGCCGCACAATGCATTCCGCTGATACCCATCTTCTTTTTCATTTCTTCACTTCCTTCTCAACTCTATCCTTGCGGGTTAGCACAAACAAATTATATATCCGGGTTCCACCCACTGTCAACCCGGGCACTGCATCCCACAATCATTCTCCTATTCGCCGTACCTGTTTTATCTCGTGCATTCCCTTTTATTTTTTTGATTTTATTTGTAATATATGTTAAAATATGTATGATAGTAGATAATATTATCAACAGAATTATATTTTACTACTTTATTTCCCCTATTTAATTTTCTAAACCGTTTATGGAGGTACTTTCTCATTTTTATATATTTCGCTATAATGTCTTATTTAATATTAATAGGTGTGGTAGGTGCGATCCTCAACTGCTGTTTACCGGCAAAATGTCTATCCGACTTGGATAACGACAATATATTACTTTTAGAAGAGCAGTTATTTTCTTCGCAGTCCGCCTCTCATCCATCTTCCGCATTTGATATGCTGCTTAGCAAGGAGAGCTTTATTATAGCTTTTTCTCCTTTTTTGATTTTTTGCAGTGCATTTATTCTCGAAAATCCCTCCATCTTGTTTGGATTATTACATATGGATTTAGCTGTATATCCTCTTACAAACGCTTTGTATGAAGCCCTGGCAAGCCATTCTTTACTGTTTGCCGTTTTATATTCAGTGTCTATTTGCGATATGCGATTTTATATTATCCCTGACGAATATATAGTCACTGTTGTCTCACTCTCACTGTTAGAAAATGCTCATTTGCCTGCCGCAATCTTTTGTTTTATTATTCTTTACATCATCAATTTGCTGATGTTTATAATAAAAAAAGAGATCTTCATGGGAGGGGGCGATATTAAATTGTTTGCTGCATTATCCCTACTTTTTGGTGGAAGATTTACAATATTTTCTTTGTTTTTATCCCACGTTCTTATAGCCTTATCCTCTCTCCCGCTACTGTTTTCAAAAAAATCAAAGAAGGATAACATTTGTTATCCTCTTGCTCCATTTATATCTATCTCCGTTGTCATATTTATTTTGATCTTTTAGCTATACGAAAAACTTCTGTCGGTATCCCATAACAAATATAAACAGTATTATCAAAGGAAGAATGTATTTGAAATACAGCTTGCCCCACTTAGGGAATTTTACTCCCTTACCTATGTCCGCTTCTTTTATAAACTTATCCCAGCCCCAGCCGTACTTGCTTGTACAGAATAACAAGTATATAAGGCTTCCCAGCGGCAAAAGATTGTTTGAGACAATAAAATCTTCCAGCGACTGTATTGTCGAGTCTTCTCCGAGGGGAGTGATAAAGCTCCATTTGTTGAACCCAAGTACACACGGAATGGATGTTAAAAATATTAAAATGCTGTTTACCACAACAGCTTTCTTTCTTTTCCATCCCCACAAATCACTTGAAAACGCCAAAATATTTTCAAACACTGCAACAAGTGTTGACAATGCCGCAAAGCTCATAAAAATGAAAAATAATGTTCCCCAAATCATTCCTCCCGACATCTGATTAAATATGTTAGGTAATGTTACAAACACCAGCCCCGGACCTGATCCTGCCTCAACATTGAAACTGAAACAAGCCGGAAAAATAATGAGCCCGGATAAAAGTGCCACCATCGTATCAAGTGCACATATATTTATTGATTCTCCCATAAGAGATCTCTTTTTATCAATATAGCTGCCAAATATCGCTAAAGAGCCTATTCCCAAACTTAGTGTGAAAAATGACTGTCCCATAGCTGCAAATACAACCTCACCTATTCCCTGATCCAGCATTCTTCCAAAATCAGGAACCAGATAAAACTTTACTCCCTCCATGGCTTTATCAAGTGTCAAACTCTTAACACACAGAGTCACAAGAATTACAAGCAAAAATATCATCATAACTTTTGTAATTTTTTCGACACCGTTTTGCAAGCCTCTGCTGCAAATTATTACTGTCACTATCAACGCCACAGCAGTCCAAAGCAGCATTTCTCCTGCCGATGCCAATACACTGTCAAATATGGCTCCTACCGCCTCAGGCGACTGTCCGCTCAGCTTGCCGCTCGCAGTTTTAAAAACATAGTCCAACATCCACCCTGCTACGGTCGTATAAAACATCAACAGTATATAGTTTCCTGCTACCGCCGCATAGCCGTGCAAATGCCATTTACTTCCCTTCGGCTCCAAAACATGAAAGCTTTTTGCCGCCGACTTTCTACTGGCTCTTCCCACAGAAAATTCCATTACCATAATCGGCAATCCCAGTATCACCAAAAACAAAAGGTAAACCAGCACAAAAGCCGCTCCGCCGTACTGACCGGTAATATATGGAAATCTCCACACATTGCCGAGCCCGATTGCACAACCTGCGGAAATCAATATAAATCCCAGTCGTGATGATAGCTTATCTCTTTTCTCCATCTTGTCTCTCCTCAATAAAATAAATAATATGAATAGCATACCAAAAAACCTTTTGTCTATCAATAAAAACCTTCATTAAACGAATATATAAACACCTTTCATATATTGTCTATTAGCGATATATGTGCTAAAATAGTCGTTAAGGTCCTATGCGAATCATGGGCACACGAAGACAAACCACGGTTTAGAATATAATAACTCAAAGGAGATTTAAAATGCGTTTAAGAAAAGAATCTGATGATATGCAAGAAGAAGAAATACTTTTAATAGCAAAAGTTTCTGATGCCTTGGCTCATCCTGCAAGAATAAAAATATATCGCTATATAATGAGATGCAATAGAGAAATGAAAAATGTATGCAACAAGGATGTTGTTGCGGAATTTGATTATTCACAGGCTACAATATCACAGCATATTAAAAAATTATCACAGGCAGATTTAATACAAATAAAAAAATCTGATCGCTTCTCCTACTACTTTGCCAACGTCGGCATTCTTATGAAGTATCTGGATGCGACCAGAAAATTTGAATAACTATTTATGTTTTTCCAAGCATATACTTTACACTCTCATGTCCGACATGTCCGATTTCTTGAGTGCAAGTATATATAAAACGAGAGTGTGTGAAAAGGCTCACACTCTCCGGAAAGCTTACCCTAAAAATTATGAAATCTTGTTTAAAAAAGTTCCTTTTCTTGCAGGAGCTTTTTTAATCGTTCTTTTTGATCCTCTCTTTGAAGCTGAAAACCATATTGATAAAAATCCAGAACATCCGCATCTTTTACTATTTCTTCAAGAGGCGTACCTACCTTGCCTTTATTGCTGTGCTCTCTGACAGCAAGCGCTATTTCCTCTATCTGCTTATCTTGAAAAATATCCATATCTTTCAAAAAATTTTTGACAGGCTCATATCCTGCTTGTGCATGTTTTTCATGAACTCCGGTAACCACCCTGCCAAAATCGTGCAACATACAAGCCCCCGCTGCCAAAAGAGGATCTATTCCCCTCTTTTTAGCTAAGATATATCCGATACGTGAAGCGCTCGCCATATGCATTTTTTCCCATAAAATCGGCTCGTCCCTTTCAGGTATTTCTCTGCCTTTTTCCTCTATGAGCTCTAAATATCGACTTGCCAACTTATATATTTCCGTTTCTTTCATTACTCACACCTTCTCTTCTCCACAAACAGTGCTCATCCCACCGGCTATGCACTTCTTATATACTTCCTGCCCTAAATTTCATCCTACTTATGATATTTTTCATTTCGAATAATTTTAAAAGCCCGATATAACTGTTCAAGCAATATCACCCGCATCATCTGGTGGGGAAATGTCATCTTTGAAAAAGATATCTTTTCATGGGCCTCAGCCAAGACATTTTTACCTATCCCGATAGATCCGCCTATTATAAAAACCAGATTGCTTTTACCCTGCAACCCCAACCTATTAATTTTTTCAGCAAGCCCCGGCGAGTCATACTCTTTCCCCGATACTTCCAAACATATGACATGATCCGCTTCTCGCACATGCTTCAATATCGCCCTGCCCTCACTTTCTTTAACAGCTTCTTCTTCCGGCAACGAGGCTTTCTCGGATATTTTTTCGTCAGGCACCTCTTCTATCGTCAATTTGCAATAAGCATTTAGTCTTTTTGAATATTCCTTTACTGCATCTCTCCAGTATGTTTCTTTCAACTTTCCGACACATATAACTTTAATATTTATCATTATCTCACTTCCGTTGTCAGCCCCACACTATATTCTACCATCTTCTTATCTCTCATGATTTTAACCTTAACTTTATCTCCTGCCTTGTAATTCAACAATAGCCTTATCATTTGATTTATGGATGTCATTTTTTGGTCATCTATAGATACTATTATATCCCCCACTTTTACGCCTGCACTTGCCGCCGGTGAATTATCATAAACTGTCGTGACATATATGCCCTCATCCACTCCCAGCTTACTCTTAATCAAGTCTTCACTGTTGCTACTTTTTAAATCCGACACGCTTGCTCCTGCAATACCCATGTAAAGTCTTTCAAACTGCCCGGACTTCTTTATCTTTTCTATGATAGGCTTTGCTGTGTTTATCGGTATAGCAAATCCCATTCCTTCTCCGTCTTTCGCTTTTGCTGAATTGATTGCGACTACCTGCCCTTTGTCATTAAGTAGAGGTCCTCCGCTGTTTCCTGTGTTTATGGAGGCATCTGTCTGTATAAGTCCATCCATCTTAATTACATTTCCGGAGTCATCTTTCACCTGAATGTTTCTATTCAGTCCGCTTATTACACCCTGAGAATAACTTCTCTCAAAATTAAGTCCCAGAGGATTGCCTATCGCCCCTGCATATGCTCCTATTTTTACAGTATCGGAATCTCCAAGTTCCGCTGCTACAAGCCCCTTTGCATTAATTTTAAGCACAGCTAAATCCAAACTCTTATCATTCCATAACACTTTACCCTCTATTTTATCACCGTTAGCCAAATATACCATTATCGATGCTTCTTTTCCATCTCCGACAACGTGCGAGTTCGTTACGATATACCCCTTGCTGTCCACCACAAATCCTGTTCCCTCGGCAGACTCACTTCCAATCTGTGTACCGAAAAAAGTTTCTATTTCTTCCTGTGTCGTAGTTTTTATGCCTACAACGGACGGTGTCACTTTTGCAGCAATGGCCTCTCCTGTCGACATATTTGATGAGGTTTCTATCTTAATACTCTCTCCGGAAATTCCCCAGTTGTTGGTGGCAAGAGCAGCTCCTCCATACCCTGATCCAAAGGCAATAGCCACTATAAGAATCAGGCTTGCTATTTTCTTTCCTACACTCTTACCCGGCTTTTTATTTTCTTTTCCCTCAAACGCTCCCTCCGGGATTTCAACGCTGTTTCCTGATTGGGCATATTCCCGATATTCATCCTGCATGTAATCTTCTCCGGCTCTTTCTTCATCTGTATCATAATATCTGTTTGTAAAAGCTTGCTCTTTCGCTTTTTCCAAAGCTTCTCTCCAGCTTCTTTCATCAAAATTTCCCATAATCTAATCCCCCTTTTGTTTTTCATATATACCTAAATCCAGCAAATTTCGCTAATCTCATCTTTCAAAAGCAGCTCCATGCTGAAGTCTCGGTCCAAATAGTAATCATTTTCTTCCAATATGCCCCTCACTGTATAAAAAGCAATTTCCGGCAAATTGTTCTTCTTGCTCAAATGTGCCAAAAATATCCTAGGCTTTAATTTCTCTGTTTTAATCATAAACTCCAAAACAGCATATCCTGCCGCCTCATTCGACAAATGCCCTATATCACTCAATATTCTCTGCTTAAGCGACCAAGGGTATTCACCCATTCTCAAAATCTCGGTATCGTGGTTCGCCTCTATCACAAGCACATCGGAGTTGGAAATTGCGGAAGCAATTTCTTCGTTAACACATCCTGTATCTGTAACAATACTTATTTTGCAATCTCCCTTTGAAAAAGTGAACCCGCACGGATCCGCCGCATCATGCGACAGCTTGAATGATTTTACATTTATATCCCCAATCTCCAAGTTCTCCCCTGTCATAAAAGTACGCTTTTTATTCTCAAAAGAATCAATATCCAAAATTTCCCACGTTGCCCGGTTTGCAAAAATTTGAGCATTATCAAGCTTTTTAGCAAGGGTTTTTATGCTCTTGCTGTGATCTATATGTTCATGTGTCAGCAAAACCGCCATGACATCCTCTTTACTAAAACCGCACTTTTCTATACCGTTTATTATTTTCCTTCCGCTTATTCCTGCATCTATTATGATAGCTGCATTCTTACTGCAGACCAAATAGCTGTTTCCACTGCTTCCACTGGAAAAAGAACAAAACCCCAATGTTTTCTCCATATTAAATCCTGCCTACCCGTTTATTTTTGTGCAACATATGCTTCTATATATTTCTTTTGACCTCCGTTATAGGTTATTTCCCAAGCCGGCACCAATGTATCCTGATCCGGTCGCACCTCATCCACTTGTCTTCCCTCATCATTGAGCCAGTAAACCTCTTTTATATCCTCTATAACTATTTTTTCTTTTATTCCCTTATTTCGCCTCTCCTCTATAAATCCTATCGTTGCTGTTGACGCATTTATGATTTTGTTGCTTTTTCCCCCTTCTTTTATAGGTTCAAGCATCATCACTTTCGCCCTGTTTATATACCCGTCTCTTATTTCCAAAATCATTTCCGACTTTTCAAGCGGAGTATCTAGATAATAACTCTTGTAAAAAACATCGTAGTCCTTCCCCCCGATATGTGCGACTTTTACCTGCCTACAGACATCTTCCCGAAATCCCATCTTTTTTATCATTCTATCTGTCTCTTTCTTTAAATCTTTTTCATTTTTTATCTCATTCAGCTTGCCATATTGATTATTTTTCTCAAAATCAACCTCTCCGTTGAGGCAAAGAACAAACAGAACGGGCTTTTGTCCACTACTTTCAGGAAGCTCAGATTTCAGATGGACATCCTGGCTTTTCAAATACTTGTTAAACCTGTCCATACGCTCCTCATCCCTGCCGTCAAGCACATTTGTTATGTACATATAGCAAAGTAGAATATCGGTTACCAAGAGAACAGCTATGATTATATTTTTTGTCTTTGACCAGTTCATTTCTATCCTCCCCGATTACTCTTCTATCTTATATCCTGCTTTTTCTCCGGTGTATAAATCAAAGAAAAATTTACTTTTTCCTATAGACACTTTCCATACCGGTCTTGAGTACTGATTTGCCTCTTCCAAATCATTTTTAAATTTGATTAAATATCCCATTTCCATTCCTGTTATCTTGGAAACTACATACTCAAAATTCTCGGGATTTGGCTTGCCTCTTGTGTTTCTGGATGCTATATCCCACATATATTTGTAATTTTCGGTGAGCAAATCTATAGCCTCATACACCTCTTTCTTCTTCGTCTCTATATTCTCTTCCTTATTGTTCCTCTCTGCCGCAAAAAGCTGTTTCTGATATTCTGTTACATATCCTTTTTCGACAACTACTGTGGTTACCTCTCCCTCTGTATAATAAACCTTTCTTCCGTCAAATCTCATTCCGAATCCGAACTTGTATCTATTGAATTTTTCATCATAATCCACGCTTTTTAAAAATATATCTCCGGCTTCACCATTCACATCTTGCCAACCTCTATGAACCCCTACAAACTTAACTGCACTCTCCAGCGCCTCTGCAAATCCGACGTTTTTTTGATACTCCTGTGGCAGAACTTCTGTATATATCAATTTCCCATTCTGCTCTACGGACAAGACCTGCTTGCCATAGCCGTACATATAGACAATCTTTCCACCGCTTTGTGTCATTTTTCTTATAAATTCAAGGCTTTCTCCAAAAAATATTTTACCCAACTCCGACGTCGCATACTCCTGCTGCAAATCTATATCATTTTTAAATCTAAACTTCTCTATCAATGAGGATTGTTCAAGCGGTATAAGCACACTACTTTCGCTGCCTGTTATTGTACCGAGCTCATATGATATGTTTTTGCGATCGCCGGAAAATTTATTTATAATCTTTTCAAATCCTATATCCTTTTTGCTCGATATCAGTCTGTAATACTTATCATTTTTTTCATCATATAAAAACAGGCTGTTCTTGGCTGCTGCAGTATAGCTTATTTGCTTTATACTATTTATCTTATCGTAACTGGCATGAGTCTTTAAATCATATATTTTACACAAATCCAAGAATCTCAAAGAATATGGCATTATAACATTCAGTGTTTTTTCGTTGTTGATTTTCTCATAAACACCTTTTTCTATTTCCTCTACCAGCACATCCCCCTTGCTTCCGAAAGCACGAAGCCTTCCAAGAACGCTGCCTTTAGAAATCTCTTCGCTCTCACCTCGCCACACTTTTTCAAACTTTGCAGCTCCTATTTTTCTGTAATCCTTTTCTCCATATCCTATGTTGATTTCATCCGGTTTCATTATCTCTTCCAGTGTTGGCATATAATATCTGGTGCTGTATGTTTTTTTTATATTTTCCTCACCGGTACCGATTTCCAATCTTGTATTGTTCCAAAAAAAATGCAATAGTAGCACCGCTATAAATAGCAGCACTACTATCAATACATTCTTTATTTCCTCAATTCTGTCACCGGTAATCAATCTTGTCTTTTTCATCGTGACAATCCTTTCATATCCCTAGTCCAAAATTGTTTTAAGCAAATTATGCAATACTCCCGAAGTGACCGCCTTATCATTGAATGCTTTTACTTCATTCTTTTCTTTAACCTCAAAAACTATCTTGTCCTGATAAACGGCTTTCCCTTTAGCATTGTATGATCTGACCATTACACAATAATATCCGTGGTTTACTCCGGAAACCCTCTTCGTAAAGTATGAGAGTTTGTTATCTGTAGTCATATATTTCACAGGCTCATGAAGTACCATCTTATCGCCTTTTTGCTCGTAAACTTCTACGCCTATCTTTGTAGGTGCTGTTACTTTCACTGATATTAAAAAGCTGTTCCCCTCTATCTTTGTCTTTTGGTTCGGACTGATGATGTTGATATTAGGATTCGATGCTCCAAATACCGATATTGTCGACACCATCATAGCTACCACTAACAACAAGACAGGTATGCTCCTCTTTATGTTATTCATCACTATCTTTCTCCTAGAGTCTTATAAACTGATTGATATTATTTTATACTATCTATGTTACAATAGTGTTACATTCGTTTTAAAATACTTTTACATTTAAGAAAAAAGAAATATACTACAATTGTGACTAGTTATTATTTAGTGTTAGAGCGACATTTTATATATTCAAATTGAAAAATTTGCTGCATGTGGCGCAAGCAGCTTTCAGGAGGTTTTTATGCTTAAAGTTAATATATATACAGATGGTGCATGTTCGGGAAACCAGTCAAAAACCAACATCGGCGGCTGGGGTGCCGTTTTGGAATACGGAGATTTTCAAAAAGAGATGTCAGGTCACGAGCAAAATACCACTAACAATAGAATGGAGATGAAGGCACTGATAGAAGCCCTAAAGGCATTGAAAAAAGATAATCTCGAAATAAGGGTTTTTTCGGACAGTTCTTACCTTGCAAACTGCTTTCGAGATAAATGGTATGTTAAATGGAAACAAAACGGTTGGAAAAATTCCAAGGGAGACCCTGTAGAAAATCAGGATCTTTGGGTTGAATTGCTATCACTTGTAGAAAAACACTCTGTAGAATTTTTCAGAGTAAAAGGGCATGTCAACTTGAATTCAGATGATTCTAAGCTTCAAACGGTCTTTAAAAAATTTATAGAATGGAACGGTTCCGAGTTTGACTATGATGATTTTTTATACATCACAAAAATGAACAATATCGCAGACTCCCTTGCCACCGGAGCTTATTCCGCAAATAGCAAAATATCAGAGAATCTCTGATATTTTTTAATCACTTTATTTGAAGTTAATTTCCAACACTGTTATGTCATCTGCAAAATTTCCTCCGGTAAATGCTTTCGCTTCACCATATATCCATTCCGCCTTAGACATTTCTTCGTTATCTTCGTAATCGGTTATTATTTTTTTCAAGCCTTCTACTCCAAGCTCTTCTTTTTCAGCATTTTGTGCCTCTACCAGCCCGTCTGTATAAAAAATTACTTTTTCATCTTTTTTAACGTCTATGGATATCAGCTTGTGAGCAATATTTGAAAACCAACTTGAAACCGGCAGTCCCGCAAGATATACTTCACTTAGGCTTCCGTCTTTCTTCTTTAGCATGGCAGGACAGTTATGCCCTGCATTTATAAGTTGCAGTTCCTTTTTAAATTTATTATATTTTCCAATTAAAATGGTGATATATTCTTCTTTATCGGGGTTTGTCGCCTGCAGCTGTTCTTCAATATATCTCAGGATATTATGCAGGCTCTCATCATTCCCCTCCAAGGCCCTCAACGTCTGCCTTATAAACATTGTCATAAGTGCCACTTTGACCCCATGCCCCGATACATCCGCAACATAAAAAAGGCAGCTGTCCTCAGAAAGTTTGATTATATCGAAAATATCTCCTCCAAGCTCCTCGGACGGGCAATAGGCATATTGTAAATTCACCATGTTGTTAAAATCGCCCTGTGCAGGCAGCATCCTGCATTGGACCCTCTTTGCATACTCTACACTTTCTCTCAAACGATCGTAATGCTCTAAAAGTTTTCCTTCCACCTCATGCTGTTTTGTAATATCTTGAAATATTTCTATAAAATATTTATCTTCTTTATCCAAATGTGCCGGTGTTGCTATTACTTTATAGACTCTATCATTCAGCTTTTCTGTCTTTTCCTCGCTAAGTCCGCTTAAAAGCGCCTGACATCTTACACAATTCTCACATGGCTCAGTCCTGTCCATTATGGTCATGCACGGACAGTCAACCAGATTTCCAAAAACCTCTTTCATTTTCTTGTTCATATAAATAGTATTGTTATCTACGTCTACTATTCTAAACATGGTTTCCATATTCTCTATTATGGCACCCATGAACTCGTCACTGTTAAGCAAGTTCATACTGTCCTCCATCATCATTTCTGAAAATTTCTGATAAAATTTCCATTGCCTTTATATATGAATTGACTCCCAGCCCCTTGACTTGATCCACACAAACATCTTTTATTACTGATATTTTGCGAAAGTCTTCTCTGCTGTCTATATCACTCAAATGCACTTCTATAACGGGTATTCTGAGTATTTCCAACGCATCACGTATAGCATAACTATAATGAGTATATGCTCCCGGATTTATAATAATACCGTCTGCTTCTTTCCTGACCCTGTGGATTTCATCTATTATGTTCCCCTCGTGATTATCTTGAAAAAAACTTACCTCTACACCAAGGTCTCTCGCCTTTACACCGATAAGATCTTCAATCTCTTTCATGGTCAGGCTGCCATATGCTCCTTCGGGTCTCTCTCCAAGCAAATTTAAATTGGGCCCATTAATAACATGAATTTTATTCATTTCCAATACCTGTCAAAAGTTCATACAGCCTGTCCAGTTCCTCTCTTGAATAGTACTCTATGGCTATAATCCCTTTTTTCCCATCTTGCTTTATCGTCACCTTTGTTCCCAACGCGTTTCTCAATTCTTCCTCTGCAGCTGCTATCTCTCTATTTTTTTTCAAAGGTGCCTTCTTTTTTTCTCCGGGCTTCTTTTCTTCATCTGCAATCTTTTCAAGATCTCTAACGCTCAAACCTTTTGAAACTGCTTCTTTTGCAAGTTTAATCTGTTTATTTTCATCAGATATCCCTGCCAAAACTTTACCATGCCCCTGCGTAAGCTTGTTAATCATCAAGAAATCCTGAACTACAGGACTCAATTTTAGAAGTCTTAACGCATTTGTAATGTAAGGTCTGCTCTTTCCGACACTTTCAGATATCTGCTCCTGAGTCATATGATAGTTTTCAGCCATCTCTCCATATGCTCTTGCCTCTTCTATAGGGTTCAGATTCTCTCGATGGATATTCTCTATCAAAGCGATAAACATATTCTGCTCTTCATCCAGCTCTTTTATGATTGCCGGAATCTGCTTTAAATTTGCATGTCTTGCAGCGCGCCATCTTCTCTCCCCTGCCACTATCTCATATCCTACCTTGGCAGGTCTTACCATGATAGGCTGTATCAAGCCGTGCTTTTGAATTGAATCGGATAATTCTCTAATTTTTTCTTCATCAAATACCTTTCTCGGCTGTGTTGCATTCGGCTTAATTTCATTTATATCCAAATATGAAATCCCTTGTGAGGGTTCTCCCCTCTCAGGCTCTATTCTAACTTCTTCCCTCACTCTATCAGTATCACTGAAAAGTTCGTCAAATCCTCTCCCCAATCCGGTTTTTCTATTAGTCGCCATTATAGTTCACCTTCCTGTTCAAGAAATTCCTCGGCAAAATCCATATAAGCCTCCGCCCCTTTTGACCTGGGATCATACTCCGTAATCGGCATTCCGAAGCTCGGAGCCTCTGCAAGCCTTACATTTCTCGGAATTACCGTGCTATATACCTTTTCTCTAAAATATCTCTTTACCTCTTCCACGACCTGTATAGATAGGTTCGTTCTACCATCAAACATGCTGAGTATTACTCCCTGTATTTCCAGGTTCGGATTCAAATTTTTTTGCACAAGCTCTATTGTACTCATAAGCTGGCTTACACCTTCCAATGCATAAAACTCGCACTGTATCGGTATCAAAACACTGTCGACCGCCGTCAGAGAGTTTATCGTCAATAGACCTAGTGATGGCGGACAATCTATGAATACATAATCATAATCATCCTTTATTTTATTAAGTGCTTTTTTTAATCTCTTTTCTCTTCCTTCGAGCTGCACCAGTTCAATTTCCGCACCTGCCAACTGAACACTCGCAGGAATAATATCAAGGTTCTTTATTCCCGTTTTCAATATCGCTTTTCTGGGATCCAACTTATCATCGACAAGAATCTCATACATGGTGTACTTTAATCCCTTTTTTGAAACACCCAGCCCGCTTGTCGTATTCCCCTGCGGATCAATATCCAGCACCAACACACGCTTTCCGGTCAAGCTCAGACATGCTGCCAAATTTATATTGGTAGTTGTCTTTCCGACACCGCCTTTTTGATTAAAAATAGCTATTGCCTTTCTCAAATTATCACCCCTTTTACTATGCTTTTTTTCGTGCATTTTCAGCACATTGTTTACAGCTCGCTTCATATAATTATATAATATATTTTTATTTTACTCTAGCTATATTTCATGTTTATTTCAAAATTCTCTTTATTATTGCTATTACTATCCATAGCGCCGCCACCTTAAACTTTTTATATTAAAATTTTTCCATATATACATAGATCATATATATTATTATCCTTTACCACGCCCTTCTCGATAGTTCCTTCAAGCTTAAACCCGTTTTTTTCAAGCACTCTTATAGAAGCAATATTTGGCTTGTAAACAAGCCCTGTTATTCTTATTATATCCATTTCTTTTGCTCCGATAATACAAATCTTTCTAACAGCTTCACTCATTATTCCCAAGTTCTTTTTATCATCAACCAGGAGATATCCTATTTCAGCATCACGGCTATAGACATCTTCTTTTCTCTCTATGGATATATTGCCTATTATTTCGCCATCTACAGAAATCCCTCTATATATTCCCTCTTTTCCTTCACGCTCGCTCACCATGTTGATCCACCAAAGTGCATCTTCCTGCGTATAAGGATTGGGTAATCGATTGCTCAAATACTCCCTGTTTGCCCTGTTGCATATTCCGGCAAGCTCAGCATAATTTTCCTTTGTCCATTTTATAAGTTCTATTTCCATAGTGGCTCAACTCCTTTCTCTCAGTGGTTCTTTTCGTGGCAAATTTTTTAATCTTGGATATACCTTAGGAGTCTCTTTAATCTTTTCTATTTCTATCAAAGTATGATTCAGCTCACCATCATTTTTTATTATGTTTAAAGAAATATCCGGATTCCCGCCTAATATTTTTATTGCATATCTTGCATCTTCTATCTCATCCTTTGCTGCCAATGTTTTATATGGAACAAAATATCCACCTACTCTGACAAGCGGGATGCAGTACTCCGACAATGTTGACATGTTCGCAACTGCCCTTGAAACACAAATGTCAAAGCTCTCCCTATATTCATCCATATGCCCCATATCTTCCGCTCTTATGTGTACACACCTTACATTATTTATATCAAGTTTTTCAGATAAAATTTCTATAATATCCAACTTCTTTTTAACAGAATCCATAAGCACAAAACTCTTGTTAGGGAAGCATATTGCGAGAATTACACCTGGAAACCCTGCTCCCGTTCCCACATCTACTATCCTCTCTCCTTTTTTGAAAGTCTCAGATTTCGCTATCATGAGAGAGTCTAATATATGTTTTTCTACAAACTCTTTTCTCTCTTTGATTGCTGTCAAATTGATATGTTTATTATATTCCAATATGTTATCCATATATTGTTCTATCTTTTTTATTTCCGATGTTCCACATGGAACATTATTTTTATTTAATAGTTCTTTTACTCTTTCCATAGTATCTCCATCACCATTTTTTCTCACTTATTACATCTCTAC
>JBGZBP010000025.1:0-2902 GCA_041844735.1 Bacillota bacterium | reverse complement strand
TTTTCAAGCTTTGTCACCGCATCTTTAGCTTGAAAGAGGTACATCGAGAGGTACATAACTTTCAGCACGTATGTGAACATTACCCCGCTCAGGAAAAACGCCATTATCAATTCTAAAGTCATCAATTTCATGTCGCTTCCCGAATCCGTAAACATGAGGATAAGGGGGATAAGTATGGCAGGAATGCCGAAAAAAACATTTGAAAGAGTACATAAGGATTTTTGCAGCTCATAGAATAGGCAAGGGCGTGTTTTGCATATTCTTTGATCGAATTATTTAGCGCCTTAAAGCTCCTCACATCTACGCCGAAAATTTTAACTACCTGCATACCCCTTACATACTCCACAGTTTCGGAGCTGAGAGTTTCTAAAGAAGCCTGGTAAATTTTCATAAAATCCATTTCACCCGTCATCAGTCTCATCAGAAGGCCGTTTACAACGACGAGTACAAGCAGAACCGCCCCAACTCTTAAACTTATAAAAAAGCCCAGTAACAGCAATAAAATAGGTGTTATCATGGCTCCGGTGTTATCCGGTATCAAGTGAGCAACCGCCATATGGGTTTGAGCGGCGTTATCGTCAATCAATTTTCTCGTCTTACCGGAAGAATTGACATCAAAAAACTTAAAACTCGCATTCGTCAGCCCGTCAATTCCGTACTTTCTCAAATTGGTTTCCAACCTGAATGCGAATAAATGGGACAGCAATAACGATAAAAAATACAGCATTCCTCCACAAGCCAGAAAACCGGCAATAGTAAAGGCGTAGTTAACTGCATTATCAGATCTGCCATACAAAATGACACTCTCCAGAAGTTTATACAGACAATAAAATGCCGCAACCTGTGCAATGGCTGCCGTAAGTGAAAACGCTATCGTCATGAACAGAAGATGGCGTTTTTCTCTAGTGTACGAAATCAATTTCTTATATACATCAATCATAAAAACCTCCACACTGTCAGTATTGTAATCGCAACGATCTCAACTTAAAAATAATCATAATCCTTGATAAATAATCTCGGTTAGTTTTGGCTAACCGAGATTATAGCACTGTCTGCTTTTGTTTTCAATACCTAGTAAAAATTTGCATAAAAAAAGATGCAGTTTTCAGCACCCTCTTTTATTTTTTGGCGACGTTTTGTGATGAGATCCCGTCAGGCGGAGACATCCCTGTTTACTGCGTAGAAATAGATAAACAGCATCCCCGCGAGGCTTAGTGCCAGCCCCAGACCGCTATAAAATACTGAGATAAAGTCTTCCGAAACAAGACCCGAAAATCTCAGCCAAATTCCTCCGCTCATCATACGAAGCATTATTAAATATGATTTTAAATCGAAAAAATCCCAAAACGGTCTATGCTTACCTTTATAGCCATTTATCCGCTCGGAATGCTTAACGCTCAACCTAAAAAACAAAGCCCCGAATATGCAGAAAACCGCAGCGGATAAGGCTACTCCGGTCAAAGTCACGTTCTCCATCTCGGAATAGGCTTTTAAACCTATCACGCTTACATTTAAGCCCGCCATCAGCCAGACAATTCCTGCTATTAACAGCAAGGTCCGTTTTTTTACATAAAAACATCTCTTCTTCATCACATTTCTATCCCGCTTTCACATCCAACTCTCTCATCAGCAATTTTCTTTCATTGCATTATACCCAATCAGAACAGTCCAAACGTAGGCGCAAGTTTTGGGTATCATCAGCATTCCTATTATCGGCATGGTATCGGCGAACAGGACGACGGGGATATAGAACCCGAAGCTCAATACTATTGTCAGCCACAAGTATTTAAAGCTGTTGTCGTTCTCACGCCTTGCGCTTCGATAAAAGATAACTATTATAAATAATCCGAGCAGTGCGAAGGGAATATTCCTGTAAATTCCCCAAGATAGCGGAGGTTCAGCACTCAACCATTCGTTCTGCGGCATAAGGCAAAGCCCGATGCGGGAAAGCGCCATAACCCAAACGGCAAGCGTATATCCGCTTTTCTCCCGTATTCCATATCGTTCTCTCCACACGTAGTACAGTATTACATAAAAGAGCGTCATCGTAATTGATGTGATGAACTTACCCATTCCGAGAAAAGCTACGCAGTTTTCGAGACCCACAGTCAACAGAGCGATAGCGCGAGGCACTAGGTGAAAAGCATCTCCGAATCCCAAAATAAGCGCCATTATTCCATATAATAAGTATTGGCGCCTGCCTCTATTTTCTCTTATCATCTTCACTCCTAAAAAACTTACCGTCGACAGATAGATGATGTCAAATACCGTCTCAAAAATTGCTTGCATAAGCCAAGTTCTCCTTTCAGCGTTAGCTATTGAACTTTGTTCAAATTTATTCCCATAAATGCCCGCTTTCGATAAAGCGGGCTGATTCCCTAATATATAGTGCGCCTGATGACCTCAAGGAGCGTTTTGCAGTTGCTTTGTCTCTGAACAAGCAGGGAAATTATATTAAGCAGGACAAATTCAACCAAATCGACCTCGGTAAAGCCTCCGGAAAAAGCGCCGTTTTTCACCTGTTTATCTCTACTCAGCGAATCCAGCATCCTCCGTTTAATTTTGCCTATGTACTTATCCATCGCCTCTCGCGCCTTGCTCTGGCCCTTTGTTGAGAGGCTTATAGAATGTATAGTAAAAAAATTCGGATATTTCCCAATCCCGAGCAGAATGCGATCGAACACCAGACTGACATACTCGGTAAACAATAAATCCTGTACCCTGTCATTACCGATATAAAAAATGTCCTCCCACACGCTCTCGATAGTAGAAATTATCAAATCGTTTTTTGAAGGAAAATAATAATAAATCAGACCGAGGGCAACACCCGTCTCCTTTGCAACATCACGCATGTTTAAAGCGGACAGACCTCTTTCTGAAACAATCCGCCTGCAAGTCTCTA
>JBGZBP010000024.1:0-3795 GCA_041844735.1 Bacillota bacterium | reverse complement strand
TCTTCCATTCATTGTCAGCATTTCGGTTTGTGTCAGTAAGATATTATTTTGAAATTTTTCATCCATATAATGGCTCAATGTCTTTTTTATTTCTCCATGAAGCATTTTGTCAAGTGCCTTTTCTGATTTATTGACGCTTTTTCATGGTTTGGCGCGGAAAAGCGTCAGAGAAGAAAGGGGGATAAAATCGCATCATGTGGACAGTTAGAAACTGTTTTGCAGGCAGGTAGTATAAAAACCTTGCCCACATTGAAAATGAGTTTGCGGCAGGAGTAAAAAGTCCGTAATCATGCGGTTTTTCGGGCTGCAATAAGGCGCTAAATGTCCACTTCTTTCTGTTGTGCATTAAGCACATCCTGTATCTTGAAAACGGCAGGAGTAGAAAAATTCACATTTCTATGTTATACTATCAAAGCCAACAGGCAAATTCAGCTTTTGGAGGTAATCAATGATGCGACGAATTATCTACTCGGTACAGTTCCGCGACTGACAACAATCTGTATCGAGTAAAAAAGTTCTGTGCAGGAGGTTGTCAGGAACTGTGCCGAGCAAAGGAAACAATTAATCGTCTTTTGAAAGGAGCAGTAAAATGAACACAGAGCAGTTAAAAGAAGTCTGGAAACAGGAAGAAGCCATTGCCCATATCCACGGATGGGACTTTTCCCATATCCACGGCAGATACGAGGAAGAAGATGTTTTACCGTGGAACTTTCGGGCGGTCATTCAGAATTATCGGAAAGACAGCATGAAGCTGATGGATATGGAAACCGGCGGCGGAGAGTTCTTGCTTTCGCTTCATCACCCCAACAAAAACACGGCGGCGATTGAGGGCTACCCACCCAATGTGAAATTATGCAAAGAAGTTTTATTGCCACTGGGGATTGATTTTAAGGAAGCGGACGGAGGTGATAGACTTCCCTTCTCTGATGGAAGTTTTGATATTATCACAAACCGCCATGGCGATTATGACGCTGCAGAGTTGCGGCGCGTGTTAAAGCCGAATGGAATGTTCCTTACCCAACAGGTAGGCGCAGAAAACGACCGGGAACTGGTGAAGCTTCTTCTTCCCCATATCACAGAAGTACCCTATCCCAAACAATACCTTGATGTGAGAAAGGCAGAACTTCTCGAACACTGATTTGAAGTGCTGGAGAGCGGGGAAACCCATCAACCGATCCGGTTCTTCGACGTGGGAGCTCTTGTCTGGTTTGCAAGAATCATTGAGTGGGAGTTCCTTGGTTTTTCCGTTGAAAGATGCCTTGAACAACTCTACAAGGCGCAGGAAATTCTTGATAAGAATGGTGTGATTGAGGGAAGTATCCACAGATTTTATATCGTAGCCAGGAAACAATAATTGACAATCGGGATTTATCATACTGATATCAATCTCAAAACACAAGCGGCGGGATAGTTTTGTTATCCCGCCGTTCTTCATTTTTACAGTTCTATGTCTTGATTGCGCGTAGGCTGCTCTCTGCCTTTTTCCTCTTTCAAGATACTGTAAACATTTCTGTGGATTTGCTCTACTTCCTTGACCTCGTTTTTCAGTTTGTCATAACGATAAGATAGCTGTTTCCTCTCGGCTTTCAGCTTGTCGCGCTCGGCTTTCCACGCCTTTGTTGGTAAGGTAGTCCTGCCGTTCATCACGCCTTCCAGATAGCGCGCCGCCGCTTCGTAATGGATAAGCTCCATGCGGTGGCTTTCGTAAAACACTTCCTGCTTTCTCGACTTCTGCTGTTTGTATTGCTTGTAAACACTGCGGTACTGCATATACTTTTCAGCGTTTGAAATATGCTCGTCAAGTGTTTTCAATCGCCTGTCAATGGGTTTCAGCTTTTCGGATATGCTACGCTGCTCGCCGTACATATCCATAACCTTTTCTTTCAATCCCGCCATATCCTTTATGCCGTTGGCGGTGAGGAAGTTCAGCATATTTGCTGCCGCTTTCAGGTTGTGAATGGTCGTGTAGCGGCTCTGTTTTCCTGTCTGCTCTCGCTTCAACAGAATACCCTGTATCACGTCGGCAAGGGTGGGCGGCTCGGTATTGGCGGCTTCCTCTTTCAGCCAGTTTTGCAGCTTGGATATACGGGCTTTAAGCTGCCGTAAACGCTGATTTGTGACTTCGATTTCACGGTTAAGGTTTCCGCGCTCGGGGCGTATTCCGCGCTTCTCCATTTGAAAAGCTGCAACGCCTAAATGGACGGTTGGGATTTGGTCTATTCCTTGCCGCGCATAGCTGCGATGATCTATGTGCTCGGTGTGTCCGTTTTGTTCCAAAGCTCGATTGCAGATTTCAGCCCATGCACTTCGCCATTCCTCTGCTTTGCTTTGCTCGTTCCAGTCGGTGGCGGGAATGGTTTTGCATTTGTATTGTCGCTTTTTCGGGTCATAGATTTTGTTGCCGTCCTTATCAAGAACATACTCTTTTTTTTGCTTTGCTCCCCATGTGCAGTCCTGCTCGATGGGGCGTATTGTCAGCATAACATGAGCGTGAGGGTTGCCGTCCCCTTTGTCGTGTATGGCTATATCGGTACACATTCCGGCTTTTACAAACTGCTCCTTTACATACTCTCTCACAAGAGAAATGCCTTGCTCCCTCGTTAATTCTTTGGGCAAGGCAATTTCAATTTCTCTTGCAAGCTGGGCGTTTTTTGCTTTCTCGATTTTCTCTACTGCGTTCCACAAAACGGCGCGGTCGGGCAATAAAATCTCGGTATGAACAATGCCACCCTTGCGGGTGTAGTCGTGAGTTATGCCGTCATATTCGTTGGTGAGGGTTTCGCCGCTGCGATAAGCGGCGGCAGCAACGGCAGATTTGCCCTTGCCGCGGGATATGATTTTGATACTGCAATGGTAAATCGCCATGCGCTGCGCTCCTTCCTGCGGGCGTTGCCCGCCGTTTTCTTTTGTGCCGACAGACACAAAACGCCGTCTGCAAGACCGCACATACCACAGTCATGTGGTATATAAGTGCGCCCTTGTAAACAAGGGACTATTACTCTGTTTCCGTTTCTTCCTCTTGGTTTTCTGTATTTTTATTTTCACTTTCTTTTCGCTTATCTATGATTTTTAACATTTTTTGACTGATTACCTCTTTGATGTTTGGAAATGTGATGAGCTGATAAAATTCGTCTTTGTAAAATCTGTACTGTCTGCAAATATGCTTTCAAAGACTGCTCCTTTTTCATAAAGTCGTCTATCTCTCTTTTTCTTTCTTCCTGTTTCTGTTGACTGATGAGCTTTTTTCTTTTGTTTTGTAACTGCTTGATCATTACAAAACGATTGGAATAATAATTCCTGCGAGTGCCGCCATAGAAGCGAATATAATTCCAAAAATACATAGCATCAAAACATAACCGGAAATATGATTACGAATTTGAACAGAATACGAGCTGTAATCAACAAACTGTTTATTGACACTATTTCTGACGGATGCACCCGTTCTATCTCTAGCACTTGCTTCCCCATTTAATGAAATAATATATGTCCCTTTTTCTGCACGAAAAGAATACAACTCCACTCTTCCTGTTTTAAACCCATTCACCTTTCTACGCAAAAGGATTGATGAAAGCGGGATTTCTTTTCTCGTACATTGATTGATGACTTTAAAACCAAATTCTCCGATTGGAGATTTTGTAAACAGCTTTCCGCTAATCCATAAACCGTATCGTCCCTCACCTTTAATCGTAAATACACCATCACTATTGGTGCAAGGTATTTCATATACAAGTTCGGAATTAACAAGACGAATAACATGCTTAATACTTAAAATCAATAAGCTTATTCCTATCGAGA
>JBGZBP010000023.1:0-3602 GCA_041844735.1 Bacillota bacterium | reverse complement strand
TGGCGCAAAGACAATGATAAGCGCGTGGAGTTGCCGGACTATCCGGAACGAGCATTGGAAGAGGGATTGGTTAATGCTCTTATCCACAGAAGTTATCTTCAGACAGGAGCTAACAGTCAGGTAGATATCTACGATGACAGGATTGTCATCACCAATCCCGGAGGAATGTTTGATGGTTCGGAGGTTCAGTTGCTGGATATAAGGCACGTACCGTCAAAACTACGCAATCCGATTCTTGCTGATGTTTTTGGAAGAATGCGGCTTATGGAGCGAAGAGGAAGTGGATTTAAGAAAATCCTTGACACCTATGAAGCTGAGGAACGGTATAAGGAAGAATTAAAGCCGGTATTTTACACGGATAGATATAATTTCTTTCTTACGTTGTGGAATCTCAACTATGCTTATGATAAAGCGCAAAATAAAGCGCAAAATAAAGCACTTAAAAACATAATGACAGATCGGGAGTACCTGTTACTCCTTTTGAAGGAAAATCCGTCTCTGACGCAGGTGGAATTATCTGAGATGATGAATAAATCCAGAAGAAGTGTGCAAATGTTGATGAAAGATCTGAACGATGAGGGAGTGATTGAAAGGGTTGGATCGAAAAAAACGGGAACTTGGATTGTAAAAATGTAATGTAGATACAAAGAACTTGTATATAATATTGATTGCGCATAAGGAGATTTTGGATGACCTCAATTATCAATTATTACGGCGATTAAAAAAAGGAAGGTCTAATCACTTTAGAATCTCTATTTATTGATGGAACAAAGATTGAAGCAAATGCAAACCGATATACTTTTGTATGGCGTGAAACAATCAATTATCATTTGGCAGGACTGCTAGATAACATCGACTCTATTTACTCAAAGTATAATTCACTTTTAGAAAAAAACGGATATGATGAAAAATATCGTTTTGGAAATGCACAGATGTTTGTGATTGAAGGCATGGATAAGGTGAAGGAAGTAATAGAATCTAATCGCAAGCGAAAACTGACAAAACACAAAAAACAATCCAAGGAAGCGCTGATTTAATCAGCACTTCCTTAGATTCCTCCGGAGGAACGCACGAATTTGCAAAGGAATTTACTGCTTTGCGGTGCAAATCCGGCGAGGGGCTGTCGCAGCAAAGGTTCAGTAGACCTTAGATGCGACAGCATCTTTTTGCGCATTTTCAGCACCACGTTGTGGATAACTCTCGTTTTTTTGATGAAAAAGCGCACTTTCACAGACCTTTTCATTGAAAAGGCCTTGGGGGTTGATTCTATTTTGAAGTGTCAAAATTTAAGCAGTTTTCTTTAGCGGAAATAGGTGTTGACCAGTTCTTTCGCTTTGGATTTTGTGATGAAGTTTGTTGATGTTATACCCAATAGCCAAAACAATGCTTTGAGCTGTGACATTTTCTTTCCCGCGATAAAGATATCGACGAAACTCCATGTCTTCTTTTATGTTTGCAAAGGAACCCTCTGCCTGAATGCTCCGATTCATTCGCAGTTGTGTACCGTATTCGCTGGTTATTCGTTCCAGTGTTTCCTGACGTTGCTGTTTCATCTTTTTGGAAACGTACAGGACTTTTTGACGTTCTTCTATTGGGGTTTTGCAGTTGTTGCCTTTGATACATTCTGTTTTGTATGGACAATCCGTACAATCACTACACTTGTATACAGTAACGGTTCTATGATAACCGCTTGCAGTTTTTTCGAGCTTGTGAAATTTTTTCTGTAAATAGCTGATAACAGAAGGTCTTCTATGATAAAATATTTTATCATAAGGAGGCCTTTTATTATGGCAAGAGAAAAGAAACCGGTACACAGAGTACAAATGACAGAAGGAAAACGTAACATTATTCACCAGCTTTTAGAAGAATACGATATCCAATCAGCAGAAGATATTCAAGACGCTTTAAAAGATCTTCTCGGTGGAACAATCAAAGAGATGATGGAAGCGGAAATGGATGAACACCTGGGGTACGAAAAATCAGAGCGTTACAGTAGTGATGATTATCGCAATGGTTATAAGCGAAAAAGAGTGAACAGTCGTTATGGTTCTATGGAAATCGAAGTTCCACAAGACAGAAAATCAACCTTTGAACCACAAGTAGTAAAGAAGCGCCAAAAAGACATTTCCGACATTGATCAGAAGATTATTTCCATGTATGCGAAAGGAATGACAACACGACAGATCTCAGAAACCATCGAAGACATTTATGGCTTTGAAACATCCGAAGGTTTTATATCCGATGTTACAGATAAACTTCTCCCACAGATCGAAGACTGGCAGAATCGACTTTTAGATGAAATCTATCCCATTCTTTACATTGATGCGATTCACTACTCCGTTCGTGATAACGGCATGATCCGGAAGTTAGCGGCTTATGTCATTCTGGGTATCAATGCAGAAGGCAAGAAAGAAGTCCTTACCATTCAAGTAGGCGATAATGAAAGCTCTAAATACTGGCTTTCTGTGTTAAATGAGTTGAAAAACCGGGGAGTAAAGGATATTCTCATTCTCTGCGCAGATGGACTGATCGGAATAAAAGAAGCCATCTCTGCGGCTTTTCCAAAAACAGAATATCAAAGGTGTATTGTGCATCAGGTACGAAACACACTCAAATACGTTGTGGACAAGGATCGGAAGGCTTTTGCTACAGACCTGAAAACCATTTATCACGCTTCGGATGAAGAGAAAGCCCGCCATGCTTTGGAACGTGTTACAGAGAAATGGACATCAAAATATCCGAATTCTATGAAACGCTGGTACGATAACTGGGATGCGATCACCCCTATTTTCAAGTTTTCTGCGGATGTAAGAAAGGTTATTTATACCACAAATGCCATTGAAAGCCTGAATTCCACATACCGAAAGTTAAACCGCCAAAGAAGTGTGTTTCCGAGTGATACAGCCCTGCTAAAAGCCTTGTATCTGGCGACATTTGAAGCCACTAAGAAATGGACATCTACCATTCGAAACTGGGGACAGATATATGGAGAACTGAGCATCATGTATGAGGGGCGTCTTCCCGAGTAACAAAAAATCGACCACAAATCAAGGGTAAAATGAACGTCGGTCTTTGACCGACGCCCTTGACATGGGGCTAATTTTTTGATAATTATATGCATAAGGACGAATGCCAAAGGATGGCATTCGCCTTAAAATAACACTTATCATAGAAGTCCGAAAGATGGAATTTACAGACTTTTATTCGCACAGCCGTTTTTTCTTTTTTTTCGTGCTGTGCAGTTAAGACTTTTTCGTTTTTACAATAATAACAATCGCTATCTTCATCATAGACCATGTTTTCCATTCGACTGATATCGTGCTTATATTTCCGGGTTTTTGATATCTCATAATTGGCAGGTTTTATGTATGATATTTGTCCGTTGCTTTTGAGGAAGAGATAATTTTCTTCACTTTCATATCCTGCATCAGCTACGATGTCCCGATATTTAAATGGAAGATGCTGTTCCATATCTTTAAGGAATGGAATGAGAGTTCTTGTGTCAGTCGGGCGAGGGCTGATATCCAGCCATGTGACATACTCTGAATCTACACCATGCTGTAGGTTATACGCCGGCTTAAGCTGCCCGTTCATCATTGAGT
>JBGZBP010000022.1:0-34060 GCA_041844735.1 Bacillota bacterium | reverse complement strand
GTATATGACAACTTAAAAGGAAAGAATATAAAGAACGGATTCACAGTTGGAATCGAGGATGATGTTACAGGATTGTCTTTGCCTTACGAAAAAGGTGTGGGTAAAGAACCGGAAGGAACTATCAAGTGTAAGTTCTGGGGACTTGGTTCTGACGGTACTGTCGGAGCGAATAAGAGTGCAATCAAAATCATCGGAGATAAGACGGACATGTATGCCCAGGGTTATTTCTCATATGATTCAAAGAAATCAGGCGGTATCACGGTATCTCACTTGAGATTCGGAAACAGTCCGATTAAATCAACCTATCTGATTAATCAGCCGGATTTCGTGGCGTGTCATAATCAGGCATATGTGAATCAGTATGATTTACTTTCCGGTCTTAGAAAAAAAGGTACATTCCTGTTGAACTGTACTTGGAATAAAGATGAGCTTGAAACTTATCTGCCTGCGTCAATAAAAAGATATATTGCGGAAAACGAAATAAATTTCTATACAATCAATGCAACCGACCTTGCGGAGAGCATCGGACTGGGCAACAGAATAAACATGATAATGCAGGCGGCATTCTTTAAGCTTGCGAATGTTATTGAGCTTAATAAGGCAATAGAATACTTGAAAGAGTCAATTGCAAATACCTATAGAAAAAAAGGTCAGAATGTAGTAGATATGAACTGCAAGGCTGTGGACTCGGGTATTGAGGGACTTGTAAAAGTTGACGTTCCTGCATCATGGAAAAACAGTGTGGATGAAGAGGGCGAAGTTAAGAAGTTGCCTGAGTTCGTGGAAAATGTTGCGATACCTATGCTTAAACAGGAGGGAGATGACCTGCCTACAAGTGCATTTGACGGTAGAGAGGACGGTTCTTTCCCATTGGGAACGGCTGCTTACGAGAAGAGAGGCGTTGCTGTCAGCTTGCCTAGATGGATTCCTGAAAATTGTATCCAGTGTAACCAGTGTTCTTTCGTATGTCCTCATGCATCAATAAGACCGGTGCTGGCAAACGAAGAAGAGATGAAGAATGCTCCGGAAGGCTTTGAAACAATAAAGGCTATGGGAAAAGATCTTGAAGGATATCAGTATAGAATGCAGCTTTCAGCATTGGACTGCTTGGGATGCGGAAACTGTGCGGATATATGTCCGGCAAAGACGAAAGCATTGGTAATGGAACCTTTTGCACAGGTGGAACATGAAAAAGACAATTGGGACTTCTCGGTTACTCTTCCGATAAGAGACGGATTCTTTAATAAAAATACAGTAAAGGGAAGTCAGTTCGCAAAGCCTTATATAGAATTTTCGGGTGCGTGTGCAGGATGTGGAGAAACTCCATATATCAAAGTAATCACGCAGCTTTATGGTGACAGAATGATGATTGCGAATGCAACAGGATGTTCTTCAATATGGGGAGCTTCCGCACCATCAATGCCATACTGCACGGATGCGGACGGTAAAGGTCCTGCGTGGGCGAACTCATTGTTTGAGGATAATGCCGAATATGGATACGGTATGGCACTGGCAAACAGACAAATCAGAGACAAGCTTGAAATGACCATGAAAGAGCTTTTGGAGCTTGGAGTGGACACCGCATTGGCGGAAGCGTTCAACGAATGGATAGCTAATAAAGACAATGGTGATACAACAAGAGCCGTAAGTGAGGCTGTTATGGAGAAGCTTGAGGGCTACAAAGCAGATACTGCTGAAAAACAGGCACTTATTGATTTGTTGAATGAAAGAAAGGATTACTTGATTAAGAAATCCGTATGGGCACTTGGCGGAGACGGCTGGGCATATGATATCGGATACGGTGGACTTGATCATGTACTTGCATCAGGCGAAAACATAAATATTTTAGTGTTTGATACCGAGGTTTACTCAAATACAGGAGGACAGTCGTCAAAAGCGACACCTACAGCGGCTATAGCCAAGTTTGCGGCATCAGGAAAGAGAATTAAGAAAAAAGACTTGGGAATGATGGCTATGAGCTATGGTTATGTATATGTGGCACAGGTTGGCATGGGAGCTGATAAGAACCAGTTTATGAAGGCTGTTATAGAGGCTGAAAAATATGACGGTCCGTCAATAATTATAGCGTATGCTCCATGTATAAACCACGGCATTAAGAAGGGTATGGGCAAGGCTCAGGAAAATATGAAGGATGCCGTTGATGCAGGATACTGGAGTCTGTACAGGTTCAATCCGGAACTTAAGAATGAAGGAAAGAATCCTTTCATACTTGATTCCAAAGAACCTACAGCAAACTTTAGAGACTTTATAATGGGTCAGACCAGATATGCTGCCTTGGCTAAGGAGTTCCCGGATGTGGCTGAAACCTTGTTTGATATAACAGAGCAGAATGCTATGGAGAGAATTGAAGGCTATAAGAGGTTGGCTGAAAATAAATAGACAATTAAGCGAAAAATGTTGAAAAATGTGGAATCGGTATGGTGCTTAATCGGCATGATGCCGGTTCCATCTTGATATTTGGATATATTTGTGTTAAAATGACTTAGTCTTTTCGATTAGTAATAATAATTAATAGTAAAAGAACTAAGTTGTGAGGAACAGTATGGAAATTGAATTAAAATACAAGGTCCCGGATATGGCGGGTGCAAATGCAATATTGCGTGACGAATATCTGATGTCGATTGAGGAAGAAGACAGCAGGGCCTGTACAAAGATGGACAGCACATACTTTGATACGGAAGATTTTGTGCTTGCCAAGAATGATGTGGCATTGAGAGTACGAAATGAGGGCGAAGAAAAGTTGGTTGCCACCATTAAGTGGCGTGGTTTTGCAAAAGACGGACTTCACACCAGAGAGGAAATCAACATACCGGTAGGGGATGGGCAGGCCGCACCGGATCTTGATATTTTTAAAGAGACGGAAATCGGGCAAGAACTTGAAATGCTTGTTTCAGGGAAAAGACTTTTGCCGATAATAGATGTAAAATTTGTAAGAAGGCACTTCAGAGTCGATACGGGAGATTGTATATGTGAAATTGCCTTGGATGAGGGAAGTGTAATTACAGAAAGAGGGGAAGAAAGTATT
Source organism: Bacillota bacterium (assembly GCA_041844735.1). Lineage (GTDB taxonomy): Bacteria > Bacillota > Clostridia > Peptostreptococcales > Anaerovoracaceae > CAJPNN01. Next base: position 31,014 of record JBGZBP010000022.1, on the reverse strand, counting down.
TGTGAACTTGAGATTGAGCTTTTTTCAGGACTGCAGGATGAAGTTATAAAAATCGGACAGACGTTGGAAGAAAAGTACGGGTTGCAGAAAGAAAACAGCAGTAAGTTTGCAAAAGGACTGACTTTGCTCGGGGCTTTATAGCCGATAAAAAATGATTGATGGAAAAGCATTTGATTTTATCAAATGCTTTTTAATTGGTATCGGAAATATTTTGAGTGAAAAAACGGTTGAACAAATGCAGGTAAGCAGGTTATTATAAAAGATAGATGTCGAGTGATTAATATTTCAGGGAAGAGAAATATTTTAATATATGGTATAGGAGAGATGTATAATGAGTATTTTAAATGTAGAACATTTAACGCATGGATTTGGAGATAGAGCGATTTTTAATGATGTGTCGTTCAGGTTGCTTAAGGGTGATCATATAGGTCTGGTAGGAGCAAACGGCAATGGAAAATCAACATTTATGAACATAATAACGGGGAAGTTGCAGCCGGATGAAGGCAAAATAGAATGGGCAAAGGATGCAAATATCGGCTATATGGATCAGCATGCTGTTTTGAAATCCGGTATGACAATAAAAGAAGCACTGGCACAAGCGTTTGATTTTTTGTTTGATATGGAAAAACGCATGAACAACATCTATGAGGAAATGGGAACGGCAAGCCCGGAAGAGATGGACAGGATGATGGAAGAAGCCAGTGTGTTGCAGGATTTGCTCATGACTCATGATTTTTATTTGATAGACAGCAAAATAGAAGAGGTGGCAAGGGCTCTCGGTTTGTTGGAGATCGGACTGGACAAGGACGTAAGTGAACTTTCCGGTGGACAGAGAACTAAGGTGTTGTTGGCAAAGTTGCTGCTGGCTAAGCCTGATATACTGTTGTTGGACGAGCCTACAAACTATTTGGACAAGGAGCATATTGCATGGCTGCAGAGATATCTTAAGGATTATGAAAATGCATTCATCCTAATCAGCCATGATGTGCCTTTTATGAACAGTGTGGTGAATATCATTTATCACATGTATGATCAGGAGTTGAAAAGGTATGTGGGTGATTATGATCAATTTATGGAAGTTTTTGAAATGCAACAGGCACAACAGGAAGCCGCTTATCGAAGACAGCAGGCAGAAATTGCAGATTTGAAAGATTTTGTTGCAAGGAATAAGGCGAGAGTTTCGACAAGAAATATGGCGATGTCGAGGCAGAAAAAGCTTGATAAGATGGAGATATTGACAAGACCTACGGAGAACCCCAAGCCGACATTCAACTTCATGGAGAGCAGGCTGAGCGGAAAGGATGTCGTGGTGACAAAGGATTTAGTAATAGGCTATGATGAGGCGTTAAGCGAACCTTTGAATTTGTATATGGAAAGAAAACAAAAGGTGGTTATAGAGGGGGCTAACGGCATCGGAAAAACAACTTTGCTTAAAAGCATTATGGGCTTAATCAAGCCTTTATCAGGAGAAGCAAAGATGGGAGAAAATCTGGACATAGGATATTTCGAGCAGGAGATGTCGGGAGACGGCAGAAAAAGTTGTATAGATGAAATATGGGAGGAGTTTCCGTCATATACTCAGTATGAGGTGCGATCCGCACTCAGCAAATGCGGGCTTACAACCAAGCACATAGAAAGCCAGGTGCAGGTATTGTCGGGAGGAGAGCAGGCAAAGGTGAGATTGTGTAAACTTCTGAATCGCCCGTCAAATGTTTTGATACTGGATGAGCCTACGAACCATCTTGACGTAGATGCAAAGGCGGAGTTGAAAAGGGCTTTGCAGGAGTACAAGGGGAGCATCATAATGGTATGCCATGAACCCGATTTTTATGAAGGGCTGGCAACAGAGGTCTGGGATCTGTCGCAATGGACTACAAAACTTGTTTAGAATAGAGATATTAAAAACACATACAGGTGATAATTATGGGTGTCATATGTTTACTTTTCACCTGAAAAAATGTATAATGTCAAATGTATACGATTTGATATGGAAATTTAGGAGGAAAATATAGAATGAAAGCGACTTTAAATTCAAAAGAAGGAAATATAGCTAAAATAACTATGGACTTTACTGCAAAAGAGATGGAAGATGCAGTACAGAGTGCATATCTTAGAGGCAGAAATCAGTTTAATATAGATGGTTTCAGAAAAGGAAAAGCTCCTAGAAGCATTATTGAATCACACTATGGTAAAGATGTATTTTTGGAAGATGCTATAAATGAAATATTCAACACAGAGTATCCTAAGGCTATGTTGGAGTTGGACATTGTTCCTATTGCGAGACCGACAGTAGATTTTGATAATATCGAAAAGGGGAAGGATTTCTCAGCCAGAATTACTGTGGAGATTAAACCTGAATTTACGGTATCGGACTATAAAGGTGTTAAAGTTGAAAAGGTGGACAGAACAGTTACCGATGAGGATATGAACAGGGAGATGGAAAGCCTGAAAGCAAAAAATTCAAGAATGGTAGCTGTTGACAGACCGGCAAAAGACGGAGATACGGTTTTACTTGATTACTCAGGCTTTGTAGGAGACGAACAGTTTGAGGGAGGTACAGCGGAAAGACAGGTGTTGAAACTAGGTTCGGGAACTTTCATACCGGGATTTGAAGAGCAGCTTATCGGAGCGACTCCTGAGAGTGACGTTGAAGTAAAGGTGACTTTTCCTGAGGAGTACCATGCTCCGGATTTGGCAGGTAAAGAGGCGATATTCAAGTGTAGAGTACATGAAATTAAAGAAACTGAAACACCTGAACTTGATGATGAATTTGCTAAGGATACCAGTGAGTTTGATACATTTGAAGAATTGAAGGCGGATATTAGAGCTAAGCTTGAGGAATCAAAAGAACAGACAGCAATCAGAGAGGAAAAGAACAGAGCTGTCCAGGCCGCTGTTGATGCTCAGAATTTTGATATTCCTGAGACGATGGTGAAGAATCAGATGGAAGATGATATTGAGGAATATGATCGCTCACTTAAGAGTCAGGGTATGAGCCTTGAGCAATATCTTCAGTTCACGGGAGCGAGTATGGATGATTTCAAGGAAGACATCAAAGAAGATTCTTTCAGAAAGTTGAAGACAAGACTTGTACTTGAAGCTGTTATCAAAGCTGAAAATATTGAAGTGACGGCTGAGGAGATAGATGAAGAATTGGAAAAAATGGCTAAAATGTACGGTATGGATGTAGAAAAAATCAAAGGATTCATGCAGGGAGAAAACCTGCTATACATGGAACAGGATTTGAAATTCAATAAAGCGGCAGATTTAGTGTTTGAAAATGCTGTTGTTGAGTAATCTATAACACATATCGGGATAGATATTAAGGAGAAAAAAATGGCATTAATACCTATGGTAATTGAACAAACAGGAGCAGGCGAGAGATCTTACGATATATACAGCAGGCTGCTTAAAGACAGAATTATTTTTTTGGGAGAGGAAGTAAACGAAACCACAGCCAGCTTGATAGTGGCACAACTACTGTTTTTGGAAGCGGAAGACCCTAAAAAAGATATTTCTTTTTACATTAACAGTCCCGGAGGATCGGTGTCGGCAGGATTGGCGATTTATGATACTATGAAATACATAAGTCCCGATGTGTCTACCATTTGCATAGGTATGGCTGCCAGTATGGGTGCGGTGCTTCTAGGCGCGGGCACCAAGGGTAAGAGATATGCTCTTCCTAATGCGGAAGTGATGGTTCATCAACCTCTGGGAGGTATCAGCGGGCAAGCGGAAGATATTAAAATCCATGCAAAGCATATCATGGATACCAGAGAAAAATTGAACAGGATTTTATCCGAGGCTACAGGCAGAAGTGTTGCGCAGATGGCGGCGGATACGGATCGTGACAACTATATGTCTGCAGAGGAGGCATTGGAGTTCGGTATCATAGATAAGGTGATAGCATCAAGATAGTATTGGGAATTGGGAGAAAAATTGATGAGTAAATATGATGATGAATTAACTCAGCTTACTTGTTCGTTTTGCGGTAAAACCAGGGATTCGGTCAGGAGAATAATCGCAGGACAGAATGCATATATTTGTGATGAATGTGTGGCATTATGTGATGACCTCATTCGATCGGAGTTCGGTGATGGTTCGACTTCGGAGGGAGACGGTGTTTTGGCAACACCTATGGAGATGGTGGAAAAACTGTCCGAGTATGTGGTGGATCAAGATGAAGCGAAGAAGGCTCTTGCTGTGGCAGTATACAATCACTATAAGAGGATAAACAGCAGAGACATGAGCAAGGATGTTGAGATTCAAAAGAGTAATATAATAATGCTGGGACCTACAGGCTCAGGAAAGACGTTGCTGGCTCAGACCTTGGCAAAGATATTGGATGTTCCTTTTGCTATAGCGGATGCCACAACGCTTACAGAAGCAGGGTATGTAGGAGAAGATGTAGAAAATATTTTGTTGAAACTGCTTCAAGCGGCAGATTTTAACGTGGAGAAAGCCCAAAAGGGTATAATCTATGTAGATGAGATAGACAAGATAGCAAAAAAATCCGAGAACCTGTCGATTACAAGGGATGTAAGCGGTGAGGGTGTTCAACAGGCGTTACTTAAGATTTTGGAAGGCACTGTTGCCAATGTTCCGCCTCAGGGAGGCAGGAAACATCCACAGCAGGAATATATTCAGATTGACACTACAGATATTTTGTTCATTTGCGGAGGGGCTTTCGCAGGTATGGACAAAATCATAAAGAGAAGAGTTGGAGAAAAAACGATAGGATTTAATGCACCTGTAGCTGAGGCCGTTAAAGCGGATGGAGACGAGACGGGTTTGATGAAAAAAGTATTGCCTGAGGATTTACTGAAGTTCGGGCTTATTCCGGAATTTATCGGAAGGCTTCCTGTAATAGTGACATTGGAGTCACTTTCTAAAGAGGCGCTGATTAAGATTATGACAGAGCCCAGAAATGCGTTGGTCAAGCAATACAAAAAGTTGTTTGAAATGGACGGTGTCGAATTGCATATAGAGCCTGCAGCGTTGGAAAGCGTGGCGGCACAGGCTATCGAAAGAAAAACGGGAGCCAGAGGACTCAGAAGTATTTTAGAGAATGTTATGACCGATATTATGTTTGAGATACCATCCAGGCGGGATATTGAGAAATGTATTGTCACACAGGGAACAATAGACTGCGGGATGGCACCGGCACTGATTTTAAAAGAGAATGTCGGTGAGGAAGAGGCGATATTGTCATAAAAGAGTACAAGGCGGCTTAGAGTCGCCTTTTGCAGTATTATGTGTAACAGAGTAAAGATTAAGACAGGATAAAGAGTAAGCTTTATGCAAGGAGGGGGATAATATGGATAATTTGAAGAACAAAGAAGCCCTTCAGGATATTATTGAAATATCAGAAGAAAACAAGATGATAGGTGAGCCGGGAGAAGAAGTTTTCAACTTTGAGGAAGAAGTAGGTGACGGATCGGTGCTTTTGCCTATGATTCCGCTACGAGGATTGGCAATTTTCCCGGGAACTCTTTTGCACTTTGATGTAGGTAGAGAAAAGTCGATAAGTGCAATGGAGCAGGCTATGCTTGACAAGAGGCTGGTATTTTTAACAGGTCAGAAAGATCCTGATGTGGATCTGCCGGTAAGAAGTGATTTGTATAAAATGGGTGTAGTTGCGACTGTTAAGCAGATGGTTAAACTGCCCGGAGACGGAGTGAGAGTTTTAGTGGAGGGGCTTTACAGGGCGACTCTTGAGGATGTCGTTATGGAAGTGCCGCACTTTGAGGTAAAGGTAAAGGAAGCGTTTGAACATAGTTTTCAGCTTGGCGATCCGGCAGTAGAAGCTTTGATAAGAGTGACTCTGTCAAATTTTGAAAAGTATCTTTCGCTTAGTAAAAAGTTGTCACCCGATATGTTCCCGGATGCGGAGAATCCGGTGAATGCGGCGAGATTGGCGGATTTACTGGCAGCACATATAGATTTATCATCACATGAGAAACAGGAAATACTGGAAACATTAAGTGTTGCTGAAAGATTTGATAAAATAAATGCTATTCTTAACAAAGAAAACGAGATTCTTAAGATAGAGAATGAATTGAGCAAGAGCGTTAAGGATAAGATGAATAAAAATCAAAGAGAGTACTATTTACATGAAAAAATAAAGGCCATCAATGAAGAGTTGGGGGTCAATGAGAGTATAGAGACAGAGGCGACTAAGTGGCTTGAGACACTTGAAAAGCTCAAACTTGACAAGAAAGTGGAAGAAAAAATTCGTAAGGAAATAAAGAGGCTTGAGAGGATGCAGCCTGCTTCAGCGGAAAGTACGGTGGCGAGAACATATGTTGAAACCATTTTGGATTTACCTTGGAACAAGTCGTCAAAGACGAATTCGGACATAAAGAAAGCGGAAAAAGTGCTTAACGAGGATCATTACGGCCTTGAAAAGGTGAAGGAACGAATCTTGGAATATCTGTCCGTAGTTAAGTTGTCGAAGAAATTGAGCGGACCTATCATATGTCTGGTAGGACCTCCGGGAGTAGGAAAGACATCTATTGCAAAATCTATAGCAAGGGCTACGGGAAGAGAGTTTATCAGGATGTCTCTTGGAGGGGTCCGTGACGAGGCGGAGATAAGAGGACATAGAAGAACTTACGTAGGGGCTATCCCGGGCAGGATAATTTCATCAATCAACGATGTGAAAACGAACAATCCGGTGCTTCTGCTTGATGAGGTGGATAAGCTCGGCAATGACTTTAAAGGGGATCCGGCATCCGCACTTTTGGAAGTGCTTGATCCTGAGCAGAACAAGGACTTTACAGATCATTACCTGGAAGTACCGTTTGATTTGTCGAAAGTGATGTTTATAACCACTGCAAACAGTGTGGATACAATACCGAGGCCGCTGCTTGACAGAATGGAGCTTATAGAGGTTTCGGGCTATACTGAGGAAGAGAAGCTGAAGATTGCAGAAAAATATTTGATTCCTAAGCAGATTAAAGCTCATGGCATGAAAAAGAACCAGGTAACCATATCAGAACCTGTGATAAGAGATTTAATCAACTATTATACAAGGGAATCGGGAGTCAGAAATCTTGAAAGAGAGATAGCGAATTTGTGCAGAAAAAGTGCAAGAAAAATAGCACAAAAGACCGATGCCAAGGTGAGATTTACACAGAGTAATCTTGAGAAGCATATAGGCAAGAAGAAATATTTATACGATAAAGCAGAAAGAGAAAATCAGGTAGGTGTTGTTACCGGGCTTGCGTGGACATCGGTAGGCGGGGATACTTTGTTTGTCGAAAGCAGCGTTATGGAAGGCAGCGGAAAGCTTACGCTGACAGGTCAGTTAGGAGAGGTAATGCAGGAGTCTGCACAGGCGGCGTATAGTTATATCAGAAGCAAGGCGGATGTACTTGGGATTAATGGTGAATTTTATAAAAACAAGGATATTCATGTTCATGTCCCCGAGGGAGCTACACCTAAAGACGGTCCGTCGGCAGGGGTTACCATGTTTACATCCATGACATCGGCATTACTTGATAAGCCTGTAAGAAGCTCAGTGGCAATGACGGGAGAAATCACACTGAGAGGAAAGGTGCTGCCTGTAGGGGGCATAAAAGAAAAGGTGTTGGCTGCTCATAGGGCGGGAATAAATAAAATCCTGTTGCCTGTTGAAAATAAGAAGGATATTGAGGAGATACCTGCCAACGTTAAGAAAAAACTGGAGTTTGTTTTAATAGAAAGAGCGGAACAGGCGATAGATAATGCGCTGGAAAGGTAGTTATGAAAATTACAAAGGCAGAGTTGGACAAAGTGGCAGTAAAGCCGGATCAATATCCTGATGACGGGTTGCCCGAGATTGCGTTTGCGGGCAGGTCTAATGTCGGCAAGTCGTCTCTTTTCAACACACTTGTGAACAGAAAGAAATTGGCGAGAGTAAGCCAGAGTCCGGGAAAGACAAGAACAATAAATTTCTATATAGTGAATGAGAAGTTCAGATTGGTGGATTTACCCGGATACGGCTATGCGAAAGTTTCCAAATCGCTTTCTCAGGAGTGGGGACCGATGATGGAGACATATTTATCGGACAGAAGTGAACTGGTAAAAGTGGTACAGCTGGTAGACTGCAGACACGAACCGTCGAAGCAGGATGTACAGATGTATCAGTGGCTCAGGCATTATGGACTTGATGGCATAGTAGTTGCTACAAAGGTGGACAAAATATCAAAAAATGAGCTTTTTAAAAATGTGGCACGTATCAGAAAAACACTGGGAATGTCTCCGGAAGATAAAGTTATACCTGTTTCTTCTCTAAAGAAGACGGGGTACGAAGAGCTTTTGGAAATCATAGAAGAACTTGTTTGAGGTACATGAAATGAATTTTTTAAGCATGAGGGTGATAATAAAAAGGATAAGATCGATTAAATATATGATGCAGGATAAATCGGTATCAATATGGAAAAAGGCGCTGATAGTCCTGGGAATCGTATATCTTTTGATGCCTATTGATCTGATACCGATAGTGATACCGGTATTCGGGGTTTTTGATGATATCATCCTTTGGGTATTCATACTGTGGACGCTGAGAGATACATTGGATGCATACTGGGTGGATGACGAGCGAGTGGATACTCAGAGAAAGTATAAGAACAAGAAGATTATAAAAGTTGAAAGCGTAAGCATGGAAACGGAAAGTGCTGATACAGATAAGGAAGATACCGATAAAAACGATGATAAAACAGTCAGGGAGGAATAATTGTGGAGAAGAAATACCGCTTCGGTGAAGTGATGATAACGGAGGAACAGCTTAAGAGCAGAACAAAGGAACTTGGAGAGGCTATTTCAAGGGATTTTGAGGGTGAGCAGGTATTGTGTGTGGGGATATTGAAAGGATCCGTTATATTCATGGCGGATTTGATAAGGAATATTTCCATAGATACGGAAATTGATTTTATGGCTGTTTCAAGCTATGGCGGATCTACAAAAAGTTCGGGAGTAGTAAGAATTTTAAAGGATTTAGATGCGGCTATCGAGGGTAAAAATGTAATAGTTGTTGAGGATATTGTGGATTCGGGGATAACACTGGATTATTTAAGAGATTATCTTAAGGCTATGAAACCGAAGTCACTGAAAATCTGTACTTTGCTTGACAAACCTGAAAGGCGTGCAAGAGAAATATATGCAGACTATGTCGGCTTTGAAATAGATAACAAATTTATAGTCGGATATGGGCTGGATTATGACCAGAAGTACAGAAACCTTCCTTACATCACTTGCCTGGAAGAAGTGTAAATGATAAAATGTTTATGAATTTTGCTGAAATATAAAGGAGAGTAAATTATGGGTTACAAAGTAGAAATAGGGTTGTCGAATAAGCATATACACCTTTCTCAGAAAGATCTTGAGACCTTGTTCGGAGCGGGTGCGGAACTTCATCCGTCAAAGACTCTTAAACAGCCGGGGCAGTATGCTTGTGAAGAAAAAGTGGATGTGGTAGGACCGAAAGGTACTTTAAAAGGACTTAGAGTTCTTGGACCTACAAGACCGGAAACTCAGGTGGAACTTGCAAAGACCGATTGTAGAGCTATAGGGATTAATGCTCCTATCAGAGAGTCCGGACAATTGGAAGGAACTCCGGGGTGCAAATTGGTGGGTCCTGCAGGAGAAGTTGAGTTGGACAAGGGAGTTATAGTGGCTTTAAGACATATACATTTAAACCTTGAACAGGCTGAAGAAGCAGGAGTTAAGGATAAGGATGTTGTTAAAGTGAGAGTGGAAGGTGAAAGAGCATTGGTTTTTGAAAATGTTCTTGTAAGAGCATCCGACAAGTACGAGAGAGAGATGCACATAGATACAGACGAGGGAAATGCTGCGGGATTGGGCAATGATGCTTTTGGTGAAATTTTGGCATAGCAGCGGATATCTTGAATCAGCATAAACTTACAAGTTAAAAAGCTTGAAAAATACAAAATCATATGATATAATGAAAATATAAATTATAGTTTTGTGAGGATAAAGAGTGGGTTGTTCCCGCTCTTTAACTTTTATGCGAAAGACTATTTTGTTTCGGAGGAAGTATGGCAAAGATTAGAATAAGAGATTTTGTGGAGGATAAAATTTCAGGATTTCTCGAAGAGAACGGATATGAGCTTTATCATGTTGATTTTGTGAAGGAGGCTAAAGATCGTTTCCTGAGGATATATATTGATAATGCGAATCACTCAAAGGGTATTTCTACAGACGATTGTGAAGCGGTAAGCAGATATTTGAGCGAAATTTTGGATAAAGAAGATCCGATAGAGCAAAACTACTATCTTGAGGTTTCATCACCGGGGATGGATAGACAACTTTACACGGATAAACATTTGGAAAGATATATAGGTCAGCGTGTCGAGGTGGCACTGTACAAGAAGATTGATAATAAGAAAAAGTTTGAAGCCACATTGACAGGATTTGACGACAAAACAGTCACAGTCAAGGAAGAGAGCGAAATGGTGCTTGACAGAGAAAGCATCTCAAAAATAAATTTAGCAGTAATTTTTTAAAGGGAATAGTTATTAATATTTTTAAGGTTTACATAGGAGGATTACAAAATGAATAAGGAGTTTATAACTGCTGTTCGTGAAATTGAAAAAGAGAAGGGGATTTCCAGAGATATTCTGTTTGAGGCGATAGAATCTGCTTTGGTATCGGCATATAAAAAGAATTACGGAACAAGTGAAAATGTTGAGGTGAGCATAGACAGAGAGAATGGAGATGTCGGTGTTTTCATGATTAAGAGAATTGAGGAAGAAGTGACGGATGAGGTTAATCAGATTTCTCTTGAGGAAGCAAGAAAAAGTGATGTTAAATATGAGATAGGCGACTCTTACAAGATTAAAGTGACACCTGCAAACTTCGGAAGAATTGCTGCACAGACAGCGAAACAGGTGGTAAAACAGAGAATAAGAGAAGCTGAAAGAGGTATGGTTTACGAAGATTATCTTGAGAGAAAAGGAGAGGTAATCACAGGAACCATAAGCGGTATCGGACGAGAAGTGATTATAGTAAATATAGGCAAGACGGAGGGGCTTGTTGCACCTCAGGATCAGGTTGCCGAGGAAGCAAGAGCAGGATTGTATGAGCTGGGAAACAGACTTAAGTTTTATGTAAGCGATGTTAAGAGGGGTGCTAAAGGTCCGCAGGTATATTTGTCAAGATCGACTCCTGAGCTTGTTAAGAGGCTGTTTGAACTTGAAGTCCCTGAAATAGAAGAGGGCGTAGTGGAGATAAGGAGCATCTCTCGTGAAGCAGGTTTGAGAACAAAGATAGCAGTAAGTACGAACTATGATGATGTGGATGCGTTGGGAGCATGTGTAGGAAGCAAGGGTTCAAGAGTACAGAACGTATGTGACGAACTTAATGGCGAAAAGATAGATATAATATACTGGAGCGATGATCCTAAGACATTGATAGAAGAGTCCTTAAGCCCTGCAAAGGTTGAAAAGGTAATAATAAATATGATTGAAAAGAGCTCGGTGGTAATAGTGCCTGACTATCAGTTGTCACTGGCTATAGGCAAGGAAGGTCAGAATGCCAGATTAGCGGCGAAGCTGAGCAATTGGAAAATCGATATTAAGAGTCATAGCCAATTTTTCCCTGACGGTGACGGAACTATGGCGGATTATGACACCCTCGAAGAGATGGATATTATGGATGAATATGAGAGCTTTGAGGACGAAGATTACAATGAAGATTTTAATGAGAGCGGAGAATTAAACGGAAGAGATTTTGAAGAGATAGCTGATGAGCAATGGCTTGAACAGATGGAAGAATCAGAGACCGGTGATGAGGAATAAGGAGCTGATAAATTGATTAGTGAAAAAAACATTCCAATGAGAAGATGTACCGGATGTATGACTTCAAAGCCGAAGAATGAACTTGTAAGGATAGTGAAAACCGAAAACGGGTTGGAAGTGGATGAGACGGGAAGAAAAAACGGCAGAGGTGCATATGTTTGTCCAAGTCGTGACTGCTTTGAAAAAGCGGTAAAGAGGAGAGCCATACCGAGAAGTTTAAAATTGGAAGTGACTGCTGAAGAGATGGAGAGATTGTATCAGGAGTTTGAACGATATGGACAGTAAAGTTTTGGGGTACCTTGGGTTCGCACAAAAAGCAGGAAAGCTTGCATGCGGATATAATACTTGCATATTGGAAATGAAGAAAGGTAAGGTACATTTACTTATAATAACGAGTGAAGTGGGAGAAAACAGCAGGAAGAAGCTGACAGATGTGGCCACTTCAAGGGGCGTTTCATATAGATTATACGGTAGAAGTGAAGAAGTATCCAAAGCGGTGGGCAAGGATGAAAAAGGAATTTTTGCCATAAAGGATAAGGAGTTTGCTAAAGTGATAATTGAGCAAATCGATAAATCGCTGGAAGGAGAGATGTTTGATGGGTAAGAAAAAAATACATGAACTGGCTAAGGAACTGGGAATTACCAGTAAGGAATTGATAGAGAAAGTAAATAAAATGGGCATGGATGTTAAAAGTCACATGAGTGTTTTGGAGGATGCAGATTTGGAGAAAGTCAAGGCATCATTGGGCAAAGGCGAAAAAAAGGATTCGCCGAAAGTGCAGGAAAAAGCGGTGGAGAGAAAGCCGCAGCCTGCGACAGATAGGGGTGAATTCAAGAAAAGAGAACAGCAAAGAGAACCACAAAGAGAACCACAAAGAGCACAGCAAAATGACAGGAACAGACAGAGGCCTAACCGCACAGGAGAGGGTGGAGAAAGAAGACCGTATAAGGATTTTTCTCAAGGAGATAGAGAAAGAAGCAGAGACAATAGGGAAAATAGAGATAACAGAGACAGACGAGACAAGGATGAGAGACCGCAGCAGAACAGGCAGGTAAGACAGAAAGATTCTGCGAAAAAGAGCGGCGATGATTTGATTGAAAAGAAGTCTGCAAGCAGAAGAGAGAGAGAAAGTAAATATAAAGAAAAGAACAAGCAGATGGATCCCGTAGAGAGTAAGGGGATGAGGAACAAGAAGACTTCAAAAAACCAGATGAAAAATGTTCAGCCGCCGGATCTTAAGAAAGCACACAAGGGTAAGTCTTCTAAATATAAGCAGCAGAAACTGGAGAAGCAGGTGGAGCAGATGCCTGAAGAAGTTGTGATTCCGGAAGGAAGCATTGTTATTAATGTGCCTATCACCGTTGCAGGATTTGCGGAGCAGGTTGAGGTGTCGATTTCTCAGGTTATAATGGCTCTTATGAAGCTCGGAATCATGGCTAACATGAACCAGAATATCGATGAGGATACGGTATTGATTCTGGGTGCTGAAATGGGAATTGAAATTGTAATCGGAAATGTAGAAGATGAAATACAGGAAGCGGGAATAGAATCGTTTGAAGATAAAGAAGAAGATTTAAAGAACAGACCGCCTATAATAACTGTTATGGGGCATGTAGACCACGGAAAAACATCACTTTTGGACGCAATTAGAAAGACGAGCGTAACAGCCACCGAATCCGGCGGGATTACTCAGCATATAGGAGCATCGGAAGTGCATGTAAACGGTCAGAAAATAGTATTTTTGGACACTCCGGGGCATGAGGCATTCACGGCTATGAGAGCAAGGGGAGCACATGTTACGGATATTGCAATATTGGTAGTTGCTGCGGATGACAGCGTGAAACCTCAGACTGTTGAATCTATAAGCCATGCGAAGGCGGCAGGTGTGCCTATAATCGTTGCGATTAACAAAATGGACAAACCGGGAGCTAATCCTGATATGGTAAAAAAGGATTTGACGGAGCACGGCATACTGGTTGAGGACTGGGGAGGAGAAACTATCTCCGTACCTGTGTCAGCCAAGAGCGGGGAAGGAATAGATAATCTGCTTGAAATGATATTGTTGCAGGCGGAGGTGCTGGAACTGAAAGCTAACCCGGACAGAAAAGCTCACGGAACAGTAATAGAAGCAAGATTGGACAAGGCAAAGGGACCGGTAGCAACATTGCTTGTGCTAAACGGAACATTGAAGTCCGGAGATTCGGTAGTGGCGGGGACTTGCAGCGGAAGAATAAGAGCCATGACCAACTTCAAAGGTGAGCTGATAAAGAAAGCCGGACCGGGAACTGCGGTGGAAATACTGGGACTTACGGAGGTTCCGGAAGCCGGGGATGAATTCCATTCGGTCAAAGATGACAGGGTGGCAAGGGATATTGCCGAAAGCAGAAAAGGGAAATTGCGTGAAGAAGTGTTGGCGAGAAACTCAAGCACCACTTTGGAAAAGCTGTTCAGCCAGATTCAGGAGGGTGAAGAAAAGATACTTAACCTTATAATAAAGGGAGATGTTCAGGGTTCGGTAGGAGCATTGATAACATCATTAGAGAAACTTAAAAATGAAAATGTAAGAGTTAAAATAATTCACTCCGGGGTAGGTACAGTTACGGAATCAGATATAATGTTGGCAAATACATCCGGCGCCGTTATCATTGCGTTTAACGTAAGACCGAGCAGTACTATCACATCTTTAGCAGAGAGCAAAGGCATAGAAATCAGAACATACAGGGTCATCTATGATGTTATTGATGATGTTGAGGCCGCAATGAAAGGTATGCTTGATCCTGTGTTTAAAGAAGTGGTTATGGGTAAAATAGAAATCAGAGATACTTTTAAAGTTCCGGGCATCGGAATAGTGGGCGGAGCTTATGTGCTTGAGGGCAAAGTTCAGAGAAATGCTGATGTAAGGTTGGTTAGAGACGGAATTGTGATACATGAGGGTAAGATTTCCAGCTTAAAGAGATTTAAGGATGATGCAAAGGAAGTCAGCCAAGGTTATGAATGCGGTATAGGTCTTGAAAATTACAATGATATAAAAATCGGAGATGAAATAGAGGCATTTAAGATTGAGGAGATAGAAAGAAAATAATGGGCAAAGGATATAGAACGGCGAGGCTGTCGGAAGAAATAAAAAAGATTATAAGTGAACTGCTGTTACGAGAAATTAAGGATCCTGTGCTTACAGGAAACATGATAAGTGTTACAGGAGTGTCGGTAACATCTGACGGCAGCTATGCCACTTGCTATATAAGTGTTTTGGGAGCAAGTGTTAAAAGCGAATCATCAGAGCAGGAAAAAAGTGATGTTCTGCTTCATTTGGATAAGGCTAAAGGCCTTATAAGGCGGGAAATTGCGAAGAAAATCAAAGTAAGACATGTTCCGGAACTTATATTTAAATCCGATGATTCCATGGAATATGGGAGACATATGTCAAAGGTTTTGGATGATCTTAAAATTTCGGAATATGACTCGGAGAGACAGGATGATGGCGCCGGGAATACAGTAAGTGATATTGATGAAGAGGCATAAGATAAAATGAAAAATAATTCTTTGAAGGAAATATCGAAAATCATTCTAAACAGCAATAGGGTGCTGATACTTACCCATATAAATGGAGATGGCGACACCCTTGGGTCTGCTGCGGCGTTATGCCTTGCTTTAAGAGAAAACGGAGCGGAAGCGTGGATTTTGGTAGAAGATAAAGTGCCGGACAATCTGGAGTTTTTAGTTGCGGGGATTTACACGGATAAAAACCCTTTTGACAAACATTTTATTGCAGTGGTTGTTGATTGTAGTGATAAGGAGAGGTTTCCTGAAAGACAGTCGGTATTTTTTGAAGCGGAGGCTACCATAAATATTGATCATCATATGACGAACGATTATTTTGCGGATTACAACTATGTCGAAAAAGACTCTGCGGCAACGGCTGAACTGGTATATTTATTGATAAACGAAATGGGAATAAGTATGCCGAAGAGCTCGGGTGAGGCCATTTTTGCAGCGATAAATACCGACACGGGATTATATCAAAACTTAAATACAACAGCAAGAAGTCACAGAATATCTGCAGAGCTTTACGATATGGGAATTGACCATAATAAGGTAAGTGTCGAGCTGTTTCAAAGTGTGAAACCGGAAAAACTGAAACTGGAGAACATGGTGATTTCAACTATGGAGAGTTTCTATGGCGGAAAGGGAGTAGTAGCTTATTGCACCCTTGAAATGCTGGAAAAGACAGGGACTTTAAAAGAAGATACCGAGGGGATAGTTGCACTTTTAAGAAATATTAAAGGCGTTGATATTTCAGTTTTTATCAGAGAGCAGGCTCCGGGAGAAAACAAAATCAGCATGAGGGTTAAAGGTGATGGAGACGTTGCAAGGATAGCCCGCATGTTTGGTGGCGGAGGACATATCAAAGCAGCAGGATGCACTATAAAGGGAACGCCGGAAGAGGCGAAAAAAGAGATATTGATTGAAGTGGAAAAAGAGTTGGACAGACTTTATGGATAAGAATGGAACTATTAATTTGTTAAAGCCGGCAGGGATGACATCGCATGATGCTGTTCAGATAATAAGGCGTCTTGTGGGACAGAAACGTGTAGGACATACCGGCACGTTGGATCCTATGGCTTGCGGGGTGCTGCCTATATGTATGGGTAAGAGCACAAGGGCTATAGAATATATGGACTTCAATAAGAAAATATATAAATGTGAAATGCTGCTCGGTATTGAAACGGATACTCAAGATATCTGGGGTAAAGTACTGAGCAGGGATGAAGCATTTTCGTTGAAGAATATGTCGGATGAGAGAATCACGGCGGCTTTTGAGACACAAAAAGGCAACATAATGCAGATTCCTCCAAAGTATTCGGCTATACGCATAGATGGGAAACGAATGTATGAGTACGCAAGAAACGGTGAAGATGTTGATGTGCCTGAAAGGCCGGTGACTGTTTATTCTCTTGATATAGAAAACATAGAAAGGGATTCCAATAAAATAGTATTCTATGTTGAATGCAGCAAGGGGACATATGTCAGGAGCATATGCCATGAGGTTGGAAAGCAGATGGGGAGCATGGCTGTAATGTCGACACTTATAAGAATGGAGAGCAACGGATTCAGATTGGAAGATTCCGTGACGGTTGAAGAACTGGAGCACGAAATGAATACCGTAGGAAATATTGACGCATTTGTCGGGGATGTAGGCTCAAGACTTGGATTTATGGGGCATATAGAGATTCCTGAAATGCGCAGAAAGTGGTTTGTTAACGGGGGAAGACTTACTGAGAGAGAATATAAAGTAATAAAAATTGCCGATGAGGAAATTTTTAATTCATATATAAAAAATGATTTTGATTTTTTTAACACTTATGTTATTTGGTCAAAAAGAGATAATGGAGAAAAAGAGTTTTTGGGAGTTGCAAGTATTAATTATAATAAGGAAGTAGTGCCTTGCAAGGTGATGGTGTAGAGATGGAGATATATAATTCATTAGAAGAGATATTTGATATTGAACCTTCGGTAGTCGCACTCGGCAATTTTGACGGGGTGCACAGGGGACATCAGGAGCTTATTTCTACTGCTGCGAAGTTGTCAAAGGAAATAGGAGTTAAATGTGCGGTTTTCACTTTTTCCAATCATCCGAGGAATTTCATGGCAGGAAACATCGTAGTAAAAAACATTTTATATGATAAGGATAAGGCTCGTATAATAGAAAAACTGGGAATTGATTATTTGTTTTCGATACCTTTCACATCGGAGATTATGAATATGTGTCCTGAGGAATTTGTCAAAAATCTTATTGTGGATAAATTCAATGCGAAAGCTGTTGTGACAGGATACAACCATAGATTCGGTAAAGGGGCGGCAGGAAACAATCTCATGCTGAAAAGTCTTGGGGAGAAGTACGGCTTCGGAGTGAGCGTAATTGACCCTGTTATGGTCGACGGGCAGGTGGTGAGCAGCAGCCTGATAAGAGAGATGATAGAGTCGGGAGAGATGGACAGGAGCTTCGATTTGCTGGGAAGGTATTACAGCATAGCAGGAACCGTTGTAGTCGGCAATAAAATAGGAAGAACAATAGGCTTTCCCACATCAAATATTATGATTGACGACAATATGGTAACGCCGTCTCACGGTGTTTATATTACATATTGCAAGTATAACGGAGTGGTTTATCCGAGCGTTACCAATGTAGGCCTAAAGCCGACCATCGGTGATAATATAAAAACTGTAGAGACACATATTTTCAATTTTGATAAGGAACTCTACGGCAAGAAAATACGAGTCGAATTTGTTAAGAAAACCCGTTCTGAGATTAAATTCAGCAGCGTGGAAGAATTGTCAAAACAAATTATGAGAGATTGCAACACTGCAAAGGAGTACCACCTGAAACATCCTGTAGAGTTCAGATGCAAGAGGTAGTGGGGCTGTTGAGTGTTGATTTTCTGTAAGAAAAAAGGAGGAACGTATGATAGTTAAACCTAAAATCAGGGATTTTATATGTACTACGGCGCATCCGGAGGGATGCAGGCAAAATGTGTTATACCAGATCGAATATACACGAAAGATAGGAAAGGCGGACGGATATAAGAATGTTTTGGTGGTAGGGAGCTCTACCGGCTATGGACTGGCATCAAGAATAGCAATGACGTTCGGATACGGAGCTGCAACCTTGGGCGTTATGTTTGAGAAGCCGCCTACAGATAGAAGAACTGCCACTGCGGGATGGTATAACAACAGAGCTTTTGAAGCTGAAGCTGAAAAAGCCGGCGTTTTTGCGAAAACTATTAACGGAGACGCCTTTTCAAAAGAGGTCAAAGAGGAAGCGATTGAAATAATAAAGAATAATATGGGTAAGATTGATCTCGTAGTTTATTCATTGGCGGCACCGAGACGTACGGTTGATGAGGATCATGTGTACAGTTCGGTGCTTAAGACAATAGGTGCGGAGTTTAAAAGTAAAAACCTGAATCTCAGAACGAATGAGATAAATGAGGCGGTGATTCCGACCGGCAACAATGACGAAATTGTTGCAACAGTTAAGGTGATGGGAGGAGAAGATTGGCAGGATTGGATTGAGGAATTGAAACAGGCGGATCTGCTTGCGGACGGATGCAAGAGCGTAGCATATTCATACATAGGACCGGAACTCACATATCCTGTTTATTTTAATGGAACCATAGGTATGGCAAAAAGGCATTTGGCGGAAACGGCAGAAAAGTTGACCGAAATGGGAGTGGATTCATATATTTCAGTAAACAAGGCTTTGGTGACACAAGCCAGTGCGGCTATTCCTGTAGTGCCGTTATATACAGCCATATTATATAAAGTGATGAAAGAAAAGGGTTTGCATGAGGACTGCATAATGCAGATGAATCGCCTTTTTAGGGAGAGGATGACAGTTGAAAATGTCGTGACGGACGACGAGGGAAAAATCCGAGTAGACGACTGGGAGATGAGAGACGACGTTCAGCAGGAAGTCATGAAAAGATGGGATGCTATTTCTAACGAGACGGTCCAGGAACTGGCTGACGTAGAGGGATTCTGGCATGATTTTCATAACATGTTCGGCTTCAATATAGATGGCGTGGATTACGATGCCGATGTAGATATTCTTTAGCAAAAATCGCGTCAGCCGGGCTTGTTTCAAGGCAATGCGGGCATGCAAAAATACTGTATACAATCCCGAGCTTATTTATACGGAGTTGTCACAAATGGCTAAATTCTTAATACTTACTAAATAGACTGAAACTTTAGTTTGTTTGATGGGATATTTGACATTATTTATAGCCGGTGCTATAATTGTAGTATCACATGGGCAAAATATTTAGAAAATTAACCATCTTGATTATTTTTCTTAAATTGTCCATATTTAGAATGATAATGCATAAGTGCATTCACATTTATAATTATTCTACTAACAAATATGTAAAGGAAGGTGTTTTATTATGGTAAAGTGCAGTTTGGAAAGAATGTCTGAAAAAATCCATACTTTTGCTAAGTTCGGAGATGCCGGCCATGGTGGTATTACAAGATATTCACTAAGTGATGAGGCAATTATGGCAAGAGATTATTTCAAAGAAAGAATGGAGAAAATCGGAGCTATCGTTACTTACGATGACGTTGCAAACATGTACGCGACTCTACCGGGTTCTGAGCCGGGACTAAAGAAGATAGTTACAGGTTCACATTGTGACTCCGTAAAGAACGGCGGTAACTATGACGGAATTTTAGGTGTTATAGGTGCTATGGAAGTTCTTGAAACTATCGTAGCTGAAAATATTCCTCACAGACACGATATCGTAGCTATGATTTGGACTAACGAAGAGGGTTCTTTATATCCTCCTGCTATGATGTCTTCAGGTATCGTATGCCACGATTATCTACCTGCAGACATTGCTAAAAACTTTGAGTTTGACAACATGATGAAGTCGGTAAGTATGGAAGATAAGGAAACAACATTCGGTGAAAGACTTGCAAACTTCAAATATAGAGGAGACAAGAAAAACAGACTTAACCCTGATGAATATATGTGTGATTTCGAGCTTCATATCGAGCAGGGACCTATCCTTGAAGACGAGGGCAAGATAGTAGGAGTTGTAGACTGTGTATTGGGTATGTTTAACTACAGAATCAATTTCTCAGGACAGTCAGCTCACGCAGGTACGTTCCCTATGAACAAGAGAAAGGATGCTTTGTATGCTGCATCTCAGGCTCTTATCTACTTGCATGACGAGATTGATAAGCTTAACAGACCTGAACTTGTATACACTACAGGTGAGATTCTTTGCCACCCATGTGTGCACACAGTAATTCCTGATTTCGTAGAGTTCTCACTTGATGTAAGACACGAAGACCCTAAAGTATTGGAAGCAGTTCGTGAAATCGTTAAGACTCTACCTACTAAGGAGTGGGCAGGATGTAGGTGTGAAATCAAGTTGGCTTGGGAAAGAGATACTGTTTACTGGAACAAGCAGTTGGTAGGATATGTTCAGGAAGCTGCTGACGAGCTTAATATTCCTAACATGCCTATTCACTCAGGTGCAGGTCACGATGCTCAGTTCGTAGCATACGTAATTCCGACTACTATGATTTTCGTAGTTACAAAAGACGGATTATCACATTGTGAGCCTGAGTTCGCATCAGATGAGCAGTGCACAGACGGTGCAACAGTTCTTCTTAATGCTATACTAAAGGCTGACAAAGAGGATGACATTAAAAGAGATTAATTTATAACCGATTAAGGATTATTCATAATAGAGCAAACGGAAAAGTTTGCTCTATTATTTGTTTTGAATATACGTGCCGAACATAAATAAAAAAATGATTTTCAAATCAAAAAAATGTTTTACAAGCAAAATGTTTTGATTTATAATACTATAATGTATTGGTTAAATCACATACAGTACCTGAATGGAGGGGATACATATGGAAAGAAAAGTAGGAACAATTTCTAGAGGAGTTCGTTGCCCGATCATAAGAGAGGGAGATGATTTGGTTAACATTGTTTGTGACAGCGTTTTGGATGCAGCTAAATCAGAGAATATCGAATTCAGAGACAAGGATATTGTTTGTGTCACTGAGTCTATCTTGGCTAGATCGCAGGGCAATTACGTGACTGTGGACAGCATAGCAAAAGACGTTAAAGAGAAGCTCGGAGGAGAAACAATAGGTGTTATTTTTCCTATACTTTCAAGAAACCGTTTCGCTATTTGTCTAAAAGGCTTTGCCAGAGGGGCAAAAAAGGTAGTTTTGATGTTGAGCTATCCTAGTGATGAGGTTGGAAACGAGCTTGTATCTTGGGATAAATTGGATGAAGCGGGAGTGAATCCTTATTCAGATGTACTTACATTGGATAAATATAGGGAGCTTTTCGGTGATAACAAACATGAATTCACGGATGTTGACTACGTTGCTTATTACGAGGAGCTTATCAAGGCTGAAGGTGCAGAGGTTGAGGTTATATTCGCAAACCACCCTAAGGCTATACTTAACTATACAAAGAAAGTACTTCATTGTGACATTCATACAAGAAAAAGAACGAAGAGACTTTTGGAAAAAGCGGGTGCGGAAATTGTCATCTCTATGGAGGATGTGCTTACTTCTTCCGTGGATGGAAGTGGATATAATGAGGAATACGGATTGCTTGGATCCAACAAGGCTACAGAGGATTCAGTTAAACTGTTCCCCAGAAATGCACAGGCTTTCGTTGAGAAGGTTCAGGATAGAATGATAAAGGAAACAGGAAAGCAGATTGAAGTAATGGTATATGGTGACGGTGCTTTTAAGGATCCTGTAGGTAAAATATGGGAGCTTGCAGACCCTGTGGTATCACCGGGATATACAAAAGGTTTGGAGGGAACTCCTAACGAACTTAAACTTAAGTATCTGGCAGACAATGACTACGGTGACCTCAAAGGAGAAGAACTGAAAAAAGCTATAAGTGACAGAATAAAGGCTAAGAATGAGAGCCTTGTGGGAAACATGCTTTCTCAGGGAACTACTCCGAGAAGATTAACAGATCTTATAGGCTCTTTGTGTGATCTTACGAGCGGATCCGGAGACAAAGGAACGCCGGTAATCTTTATTCAGGGATATTTTGATAATTATACAAATTAGTTCGCTGTAACATGTTTTTCTTGTAATACAGCGAAGAAACAGGAGAATTAATGCGTAGCGGTACGAAAGTGCTGCTACGTGTTTTTTTAGTATAATAATATTATAAATTTTTAGACTATAAAGACCTATTTTTTATAACACGAATTGACAGTGGATATAATCCATAGTATATTTGTAATGAGGGAAGTAGACGAAAGGAGACGTATACTATGAAAAAAATGTTGGCAATGCTTATTGTGTTTACTCTGGTATTCTCTACAGGAGGAATGATTGCAAGAGAGCAGGTATATGCAGCAGGGAATAAGGATAACGGAATTAAAGTATTAATTAATGGTGAATATTTGAAACAGGATGCCAAAACCGGATATGCACAGGTAGTTAACGGAAGTGTTATGGTGCCTTACAGGGCAATACTTAATCATCTTGGAGTTAAGGACTCAGATATGAGTTATAACAAGCAAAATAAGGTGGTAAGGGCGACATTGTACGGTACAACCGTAGCGTTTGCAATTGGTTCCGATAAGATTTACATCAAGTATGAAGATGAAGAGGAAAGCGATGTGATGAGCGGAGAGGTTCCTGCATATGTAGATACTAAAGTGAACAGAACTTATGTATCGGCAAGAACTATTGCAACGGCTTTTGATTTTGATGTAGAGTGGAGCAACAAATATAAGACGGTAATAATAAAAGACGACGATATGTTGTTGGAAGAACTTGGTGATGTGAATAAAGATTTTTCCAAGATAGCAAAGGCACTTAGTGTAAATGCTCCGGAAGATATGAAAACGGCAAGCCGAAGCGATATGAACATGACTCTCGAAATGGTAATGGGTTCAGATATGGTGGAGCTTTTGGATATACAAGGAGGTACGGAAAAGGAATTAAAGGTTAAAGCAAAAATAACGGGAATTTCTAAAGCGGATAATAAAGCTATGGAAGGAACGCTAAATTTAAATATGGACATGA
Source organism: Bacillota bacterium (assembly GCA_041844735.1). Lineage (GTDB taxonomy): Bacteria > Bacillota > Clostridia > Peptostreptococcales > Anaerovoracaceae > CAJPNN01. Next base: position 7,629 of record JBGZBP010000022.1, on the reverse strand, counting down.
ATGCTTTAGCGAAACTTATTCTTGCCGGCGAGCAGGATGAAGAAGAAAAGAAGAACTCTATAGAGATTATTCAGATGCTGCAAAATATGGATGTGGATTATAAATATGACGTTGAAAGCGGAATGTTCTATATAAACAGTCCTCAGATTGATAAAATCGCAACTATGAAATCACCGGATTCAACAAGAATTGTAGGTAAGTCATGGTATAAAATGGACTTATCGGAATTATATGAAGATCAGGGGATTGATTACGAAGACCTTGTTGCCGCAATGCAAGGTGGAGGAACTATTGATATCTCAACACTGATTTCTCTAATGATGTCTCAGGTAGAAGATTTAACATATAAATATGATGAAAAAACTGATACCACCGAGGCGATTCCTCTTACAAAGCAGGAATTACAGGCAGTATATGATACAATAAAATCACTGATTGGTGACAAAGGCTTGAAAAAGTCAACAGAAAGCGGTAAGGAAGTTTTCTCAGCTAATATTTCAAAGGCGGATTTCATGACAGCATTTGTAAAAAATAAAAATGTAAAGAATTTTGACATGAAAAAAATGCTTGACATATTTAAGGAACTGCCGGAAGTAAATATGGCTATTAAATATGTAGAAGATAATGGCAAACCGTATACTTTTGATGCCGGTCTTAAGCTTGAACAGAAAGATAATAATTTCAAAATCGATCTTAATGCCGAGATGACAAGAGACAGACAAAAAATCAAAATGTTATACAGAAACGATGACGGCATTTATTTTAATATTGATGCTGACTCAAGCAGCAGAGAATATTACGGTCCTGTAAATGCACAGATTCCTGCTAATGAAAATATTTTGGATATGATGATGCTTTTAGCAACAATGGTTTAGCAAATAAATAATACAAGCAATATAAAAAAGGGGTATTTTGGGAATGAAAGGATATGAATACAGCGATTTTAACAGATTGAGTTCCAATGCGAGAAAAAGTACGATTATAAGTGAGATAATAAGTATAATCATTTTTGGAGCGATAGCTTTTGCTGTCAGAGCGGCGTTTTGCTTCTTTGAAGCACCGGACAAAGTGATTTTTATTGTTACGGTTGTTTGTGCTGTCGTTATATCAATTGTAGTAATATATTCATTGCTTGAGATGACAGTGGGATTTAATAGAAAAAAATACCGCATCAATGAAGAAAGTATAGAATATATTTCGGGAATATTGTTTGTGAGTCATACAGTGGTTCCTATAAGAAGAATGCAGCAGGTGGATATTGAAGAAGGACCTATCAACAGACTCTTTAAGCTTGCAGAGGTGAACCTCATAACAGCAGGCGGAAAGCTCACAATAGAGCTTTTGGAAAAAGAAAAAGCTGAAACGATAGTGTCCGAACTTAAGGCATTGATTAATAAATTTGCTAAGGAACAAAAAGATTTGTTGCAGGGAGGACAGGATAATGAATGAAAAGGATAGTCTTTTGGTGTTCAGAAACCATCCTGTCATAATACTTAGGGGAATGATAAGACCTATAGTTATCATAGCGGTTATTGCCATGAACAGTTTGGACAGCATAGTGAAGTACAGCGGGGATATATACGAACTTGTACAGAATGAAAGAAGCCATGCGTGGATTGTTGTTGCGGCGGTTTTTTTGCTGTGCCTGGTGGTGGGACTTTATCAGACATTTATTTGGAAAAACACTTTTGTAACAATAGATAACAAAGAGATAGTATGGCAGAAAAAAGGATTGTTTATCAGAAAAAAACGTCAGGCGACTCTTTCAAATATAAGTAATATAAACTCCAGAGCATCTTTGATTGAGAGGATTTTCGGCATTAACCGGATATCTTTGGATTTGAATTCGAGTGTTACGGCTGATAAGGCGGATTATACAATCTGGCTTGCCGGAGAAAAGGCGTATGAGTTTAAGAAGGTTTTAAATAAGAGAATCAGACTTTATAATGAAGATAGTGATGCGGTAGAAGACGATTTTGTTAATGACAAGGATGCTGATGTTAAGAATGATGTATCCATGCTCAGGGAATTTTCTTTTAAAGAAAGTATGCGACACTTATTTTTTCATGAGAGCAGCATTTTTATTTTAGGAATAGCCTTGGCAATGTCAGCGATAGGGTTTAGGAAATCAATACCGGGAATGAGCCTGCAGGCGATGCTTTTGTATTCGGTAGTACTTATTATAGGGTTTGTGATGGGAATTATCAGTATTTTGAATGCCACATTGGATTTTAAGGTTGCAAGACGTGGGGAAAATCTGTATGTCTCAAGCGGATTTACTGCCAGAAGTTCCTATGCAATACCGATTAGAAATATAGTCGCAATATCAGTGAAGCAAAGTGTTTTGGACAGACTTTTCGGTTGTCGTATGCTTACTGTACAGGCGGTGGGTATAAAGGCTGATAAATCTGCAAGCAAGAACTATATTTCACTGGTAATGAATAAAAAAGAATTCTATGAACATGCGAATGCATTGTTACCGGAGATACAGATAGCGAAAAATTTTCAGAGTATGCCCGTAAAGACACTCGTATACTATTTGATAAGGAATATTTTAGCAGCAGGCATAATAGCAGCTGTAGCTGTATACTTTGAATGGTGGTTTGTGGGAGTAGGTGCGGTTTTACTGTTTTCAGTTGTGGCGGTATTAAGATACTGTTCTCAGAAGATATCTTTTACGGGAGAGGCGATTACGGTACGAAAGGGTCTTTTGGGAATAACGGAAAAGACAGTACAACTGTCAAAGATTGAAAATGTGAAATTGGAAACCAATTTCATTACCAATTTAATGGGATTGACTAAACTTTCAGTAGGGCTGAGAGGAAGTGCAACTGAGAGGAAGCTTACAAGCGGATGGTTTGATCCTGCAATATTCAATGACATTATAAGATATTATCAGAACGGTGAAAGATAGTTCTATAATATCTTTTCATGTGCCTGTAGCTCATCCGGATAGAGCATTAGACTCCGACTCTAAAGGTAGCAGGTTCAAGTCCTGTCAGGCACTCCATAACATTATTTTCTTGGGAGATAAAGCGAACATATATGTCGAAAAAAATAAAAAATATATTTTTTGTGAACCCGGTTGCAGGGAATCAAAAATACAAAGAAAAATTTATAGAAACAATTCAATCTTTCGCAGACTCAGGTACACATGATATCATGGTGTACAAGACGTTGAAAGATAGAAAAACGGTTGAGATTATTGATGAAATATGCGAGAACTCGCAGCCCGAATACACTTACAGGTTTTTTGCATGTGGTGGAGACGGGACGCTTAACGAAATTATTGAAGGTGCTATAAAATATGAAAATGCTGAAATAGGCGTGTTTCCCATGGGGACAGGCAATGATTTTGTAAGGAGCTTTGATGTTGATTTTAAAAATTTTTCGGATGTAAGCATGCAGATGAGTGCGGAGCCTGTAGAGGTTGACTTGGTTGAGATTACCCGTGATAGTTATGACCGCAAAGAATACTTTGTAAATATGCTTAATATAGGATTTGATGCAAATGTTGTCCGAAAAACACATGATATAAAAAAGAATAAGTGGATTCCGAATAAGATGGCATACCTTTTGGGGGTTGCGAAAATGCTCGTAAGCATGAAAGGTGCGGAAATTGAAGTGACGGTGGACAACAAGGTGATTCACAGAGGAACGGTCTTACTTACAGCTGTAGGAAACGGGGCATGCTGCGGAGGCGGTATAAAATGTCTTCCGACAGCCGACCTGAATGATGGACTGATGGATGTTGGAATAATATTACCTGTCAGCAGACTTAAATTCATTAAACTTTTTTCCAAGTATGCAAAAGGTACTCACGTGGACATAGGATTCAGAGACGGATTTTTAAAGTATGTTCAGGGAGAAAAGTGTACGATTGAAGCTTTGGACGGAAATTTTATTTTCTGTATAGATGGAGAGGAAGATTATTGTAAAAAAATAACATGCTCAATCTCGAAGAAAAAATTGAAGTTTTTGATTCCCAAATGATGTTCGAGATAGAGCATATTTTGTGCAATTGTATTTTATTTATTTAATTTATACACCTGAGCAAGGAAATCTCAGGATTTTATAGTAATTCGTTTCATCAGCTCTTCAACAGGAAGGCCGACAATGTTGTTGTAGTCACCTACAAATTTCTCAACATGCTTATTCCATAGACCTTGAACAGCATATGAGCCTGCTTTATCCCAAGGCTCGTCCGTGCTTAGATATTCTTTTATATCATCATCACTGTAGTCTTTAAATACGACTTCGGTGACGGATACGAAGATTTCACGCTGATGTGTGCCGCACTGAATGACAGCAACACCTGTAGCAACATGATGGGTGTTGTTTTTTAGTGCCTTCAATGTATCAAAGGCATCATCATAATCCAGGGGTTTTCCCAATATTTGATCGTTAAAAACAACAACAGTATCTGCTCCGATAATCAAGTCGCCCTTGCGACATACCGCCGGGAGCTCTTGTTCCTTTGCAAGAGCTTTCCGGAGTGCTAAATACATTACAGCATTTTTATAATCCAATCCGGCAGGTATTTTTTCATCTATGTCGGATGGAGAAACTATCGGGCATATACCTGCATTCACCATTAAATCTTTTCGCCTGGGTGATCCTGATGCAAGTATTATGTTATTATCATTTGTAATGGTAAACATATTCAAAATTAATATTCCTTTCACGGACTGACAGGGGCTGCAGGGTTTGCAGGCTGAGGCGAAGTATCACCGTTCGTGCCGGAGCTGCCGGAACTGCCGCTATCATTATTATTTTCAGTAGGTTTAACAGTATTAAGCAAAGCAGGGTTGATAGGATATGTCACAGTATCCTGATTGTGTATAGGACAGTAATACTGTGGGGCAGTGCCTTTTTCAAATGCCTTGATTTCTCTGTTGGTACACCAAGGTGTGCACAAATATCCCGAGTCGGAACATATTTCAACATCCTCCGTTTCCGGAGCAATGTTCAGCATGGATTGAGTACCTTTTATAAAGCAATCTGTCTGGCCGTTGCCTACATTTGCAACTACGACATTGTCAGGTACTTTCATTTGCTTGTTAGGAAGACCGGCGCATACCTGTCGCATTATGTTGCTCCACAATCTTGCAGCAGCACCACTTCCCGTGCTCAGCTGTATGTTAACATCGTTACCTATCCAAAGAGCGGCACTGTATGTAGGAGTAAATCCTACGAACCACGCGTCGAAGTTGTCTGTAGTAGTTCCCGTTTTACCATAGACTGTTTGAACGCCTATCTGAGCGGAAGATGCGATTCCGTTAGAGACAGTAGTTCTAAGTATATCGCTCATTATGAAAGCAGCTCCCGGATCCATAACCTTGCGGCTTTCACTCTCGTTTTCTAAAATCACTTCGCCTTTTCTGTTTAAGACTTTAGTATAAGCTATAGGTTCCCTATAGGTGCCCTTGTCGGCAAATGTTCCGTATGCGGCTGCCATTTCGAGAGGAGAAATACCTCTACTCATACCGCCCAAAGCCAAGGAAGCAGCGTTCATGTCATTTACTGCACCGCTTTTTACGATGCTGGTTATTCCAAGTTTTTCCGCAAAAGCCACAGAAGCATCTTTTCCTACTTCCATCATTACTTTTACCGCTATTGTATTTACTGACTGTTCAACAGCAGTACGCATACTCATTTCACCTTTATATCCCGGATACCAGTTCTTAGGCCACTGCTTGCCGTTCTTTTCTATAGGAGAATCCTTGATGACGGATACAGGAGTCCAATACTCGCCAAGTTTTGCTCTCGGTTCGTGAGAAGCACCGGTGTGTCCGCCATTTCCCTTGCCGTTAAGCTTATCTACAGCCGATTGAAGAGCCGGACCGTATACACATATAGGCTTAATGGAAGAGCCGGGCTGTCTAGGATTTATCGCTCTGTTATAAAGAGATTTTCCTGTAGTATTTCTGCCGCCGACCATAGCTTTTATTTCACCGTTGGAATGATCCATTATTACCATGGCTCCCTGAGGCTGTCTGATTTTCTGTCTCAATGTATAAGTTTCAGGACCTAAATATAGTGTAGAACCGTTGGATCTAAAGAAGTTAGGCTTTTTCTTCAGAAAACTGCTTTTTACTATAAGGTCGCCATCGGAGCTGAGTGATTTTGAATCTTGCGGTATGTTAACAACACCTCCCTGTGTGCTGTAGAAAGAACCGCCCTCTATAGAATACATATTTTTAAATTCTATGCTGTAGTCTGTAAGTCCGGCATAATGCGTAGTATAGAAATTAAGCTTATTACCTTTCTTAAGAAGCAAATCGCCGTTGTCCAGATATCTGTAACTTCCTTCAGGGAAAACGAAATTTCCGTTTTTATCGAAATAATAGCTTTCGGAATATAGCAATACCTTGCCGTTATCACCTATAACATTACCGAGACGATCTTTTTTTATAGCGGAAACGCTCGGGAAGTTCGCACTGTTGGAGAAAGCTTTTTCAACTGTTTGCTGAGCCTTGCTGTCCATAGTGCTGTGTATTTTCAGCCCGTTATTGTATATCATGTTGCGAGCCTCATCTCTGGAAATTTTATATTTTTCCATTAAGTCTTTCGCAACTTTATCCAACACATAATCAGCGAAATAAGATGATTTTGTCTGTATATTTTCCAAATTCGGTTTTATTGAATCTCTTAACTTTGCATTTTTAGCATCAAGATATTCCTGTTTTGAAATTTTACCCTGATCATACATGTTTTTAAGAACAAGATTCTTTCTGGATTCAACCGCATCGTTATACACAAGTGTGAAATCGCCGGTTCTGACAATTATATTCGGATTATTTTCTTGAATGTCTTCGTTATTGTAAAGCTTTACCAATGCAAACCTGTGGGGGCTTTGAGGAAGGCTGGCTATGGCTGCACATTCCTGCAAATTAAGCTCGGAAACATCTTTGGAGAAATACTCTTGAGATGCTGCCTGAACTCCATTGGAATGGAATCCCAGATATATGGTATTGGCATAAGCTTCAATTATCTGTTTTTTTGTCAATTCTCTCTCAATTACAACAGCATAGTAAGCTTCCTTTACTTTTCGTACCAAAGAGTAGTCGCCCTTGGTATCGGTCAAATAAATATTTCTTGCGAGCTGCTGTGTTATGGTGCTGGTACCCTTGATTCTGCCGTTATTTCGCAAACTGTCGACAACGGCACCCATTATTCTGACCATATTGAAACCGTGATGCTTCCAGAAAGTTTTATCTTCGACAGCAATAAAGGCGTTAACAAGATTTTTCGGCATCTGGTCGTACTTAATATTTGTACGAAGCCCTTGTGTCGTCATAACGCTGTCCACTTCTTTGCCTTTGTCATCATAAAGTACGGAATTTTCACCGAGAGTTTCATATATACTTTTGGCATTGATTTCCGGAGCTGTAGTAACAACAATTCCTAAAACTATGCAGCTGCTTAAAAATCCTACTAAAAACAGTGAAAGTAAAACTTTTATGACAGGACGTTTGAACTTGCTTTTTTCGTTTGAGTTTTTTTTCTTTTTTTTCATTGGTCTGTAGTTTACTTTGGTTTTCTTTGAAGTTTGCTCGTATGAATCAGGTTCATTCCACATGCCGGGTTGATCAAAATCGTCATTTAGAAACTCGTCGTAACTTTCCT
>JBGZBP010000021.1:0-11844 GCA_041844735.1 Bacillota bacterium | reverse complement strand
TTGTGGATTCGTAAGAATCTGTTCATCTTTAACCTGTGCCATTCCCACCACTTCATATTTTTTCCTACTTATCCATATATTATATTTCTCAAAACATTTTTTATATGCTTTACCCAAATTTTCAACAAGCAAATCTATTGTAGTGTTGTTTTTAATTTGGAGTAACATGGTCAAAATATCTGCATCTGTAAAATATACTCTACAATCATTTTTTATGTATAAAAACATCATAAAATCTCAATTATCCGCATAAACGCTGGAAACATTACACCTTATCAAGGATAAAACCAATCAAATTACTACTGATTTACTACGTATGAATGAGCTTTGGTACGACGATTTTCCTTGAAAGGTGAAGATTAAAAAGGCACTCCCAATACAAATTGAATATTCAAAAGAGGTAGGCACTTCAAATATGAGGTGTCTATTTTTTTACTCAATTTGAAAGGTCGTGATAATGATGACAAGAAAACCTCATGAAAAGAAATGTCGCTCTCCCACGACAGACACACTGAAAATATAAAAATCAATATATCACAGAAAGGACGAAAAATATGGAACTAAAATATGTTATTCCCAACATGGAAAAGACTTTTGGAAACTTGGAGTTTGCCGGTGAGGATAAGGTCATACAAAGAAGAATCAACGGACAGCTTACCGTTTTATCAAGAAGCTATAACCTCTATTCCGATGTACAGAGAGCAGATGATATTGTGGTAACACTTCCGGCGGAAACAGGCGAGAAAAACTTTACCTTTGAGGAAAAAGTAAAGCTCATCAATCCCCGTATCAAAGCAGAGGGATACAAAATCGGCACACGAGGTTTTACCAATTATATTTTGGAAGCAGATGACATGATAAAAGCATAGAAAGTGAGGAAAAGAAATGAGATTAGCAAACGGTATTGTTTTAGAAAAGGAAGCGACCTTTGGAGAGCTGAAATTCTCCGCACTCCGTCGTGAGGTACGCATTCAAAAGGAAGATGGCACGCTTTCGGAAGAAATCAAGGAGCGTACCTATGACCTTAAATCCAAAGGACAGGGACGAATGATTCAGGTAAGCATTCCAGCCGGTGTTCCGCTAAAAGACTTTGACTATAACGCACATGTAGAGCTTGTCAATCCGGTTGCCGATACAGTAGCAACCGCAACCTTTCAGGGAGCAGAGGTGGACTGGTACATCAAGGCGGATGATATTGTTCTGGCAAAGGATATGGGAAATTTCAAAAGAGAAGCTCCTAAAAAAGAGCCTGTTACTGAAAAATAAGAGAAAGAGAAAAAATCGAAAGGAGGAATACGCAGATGAAACAGTGGCTTTTTTCCGGTAAACGGATTCGACCAAGCGATAAAGATTTGGTCTTTCATACAGTCATATCTATACTCCTGCCGGTGTTTATTCTTGTAGTCGCCCTGTTTCATGCCAAAACTATCTTAGAGATAAATCGGCAGGAGTTTCATTTACCAAAGGCAAGTGAAATCAATACTCCCTACCTTGCTTTAAGCTGTATCATTTCCGGTATTGTTTGTCTGTCACTGATTTTTGTGATTAGACGCTATCGTTATGACTGGATAAAACAACTCTACCATCGTCAGAAATTAGCCAGAATGATACTGGAAAATAAATGGTATGAAGTAAAACAGGTAAAATCAGAGGGTATTTTTGAAGATTCTTCCGGTCGGACAAGGGAAAAGATAAGCTACTTCCCGAAAATCTATTACCACATGAAAAACGGTCTGATACGGATATGTGTAGAAATCACACTGGGCAAGTATCAGGAACAGCTCCTGCATTTAGAGAAAAAGTTAGAAAGTGGCTTATATTGTGAGCTGACCGAAAAAGAGCTGAAAGATTCTTATGTGGAATATACCCTGCTTTATGACATGATTGCCAACCGCATATCCATTGATGAAGTACAGGCAAAAAATGGAAGGCTCCGCCTGATGAAAAATATCTGGTGGGAATATGACAAACTCCCTCACATGCTGATTGCAGGCGGTACAGGTGGCGGTAAAACCTATTTTATCCTGACCCTGATTGAAGCCCTGCTCCGTACAAACGCAAAACTGTATATCCTTGACCCGAAAAATGCCGACCTTGCAGACTTAGGTTCTGTCATGAAAGATGTTTATTACCAAAAGGAAGATATACTTTCCTGCATTGACAGATTCTATGAGGAAATGGTGGAACGCAGTACGGCTATGAAAGAAATGACAAACTACAAAACAGGTGAAAACTATGCCTATTTGGGACTTCCGGCTCATTTTCTGATTTTTGATGAATATGTCGCTTTTATGGAAATGCTTGGAACAAAGGAGAATACCGCTATCTTAAACAAGTTAAAACAGATAGTCATGTTAGGTCGGCAGGCAGGTTTTTTCTTAATCTTAGCCTGCCAAAGACCGGACGCAAAATATCTTGGCGACGGTATCCGTGACCAGTTTAATTTCAGGGTGGCTTTAGGTCGTATGTCTGAAATGGGCTATGGCATGATGTTTGGAAGTGATGTGCAGAAGGATTTTTTCTTAAAGCAAATCAAAGGTCGTGGCTATGTTGACGTAGGAACAAGTGTCATATCTGAATTTTACACACCCCTTGTATCGAAAGGACATGACTTCTTAGGGGAGATAAAGAAACTCGCAGACGGCAGGCAGGACGCACAAAAGGCGTGCGAAGCGTAAGCCTTGCCGTGCGGGCTGTCTGCCGGTTGGTGTGGCGACAGCCACGCCAACCATTCACCCCCCGTATCTAACAGGGGGGTACAAATCGATAAAAAACAATCAATTTATAATCTCTTAATCCCTTTTGGGCAAGGGATTATAAGAATTGAGGCATGTGTCAGATAAACTTTCAAAGTTGACATGTGCTTTTTTAGACAGGAGGGATTTTACTGGAGAAAGAAAATCATATTAAAAAGTTAAAAGAAACCCGATTAGCTTATGGTATTTCACAAAGCCGTCTGGCAAGTGGTACAGGCATTACAAGGCAATATCTAAGCGATATTGAAACAGGAAAAGTGACACCGTCAAAAGAACTGGAGCACTCACTCTTTGAAACCTTGGAGCGTTTTAATCCCAATGCTCCCCTTGAGCTTATTTTCGACTATATAAGGATTCGCTTTCCGACAACAGAGGTCAGATATGTCATAGAACATATCCTGCGACTAAAGCTGTCCTATTTTCTTCATGAGGATTACGGTTTTTACTCTTATTCAGAGCATTACGCTTTAGGGGATATATTTGTCCTCTCATCACAGGAGCTTAACAAGGGCATTCTGGTAGAACTAAAAGGACGTGGGTGCAGACAGTTTGAAGCCTATCTATTGGCGCAGGAGCGAAGCTGGTACGAATTTTTCATGGACGCTTTATCGGCTGGCGGTGTGATGAAAAGACTGGATTTAGCCATCAATGACCGAACCGGCATTTTGAATATTCCTCTGCTTACCGAAAAATGCAGGCAGGAAGAATGTATTTCCGTCTTTCGCAGTTTCAAAAGCTACCGAAGCGGAGAATTGGTACGTAAAGATGAAAAAGAGTGTATGGGAAATACGCTTTATATCGGTTCTCTTCAAAGTGAGGTTTACTTTTGTATCTATGAAAAGGATTATGAGCAGTACAAGAAAAATCATATCCCCATCAGTGAAGCGGAAGTAAAAAACCGATTTGAAATCCGTCTGAAAAATGAGCGTGCCTATTATGCCGTTCGTGACCTGCTTGTCTTTGACAATCCGGAACAGACCGCCTTTAAGATTATCAACCGCTATATCCGCTTTGTGGACAGGGACGATAACAGACCACGCTGTGACTGGAAATTAAATGATGAGTGGGCTTGGTTTATCGGCAATCACCGTGACCGCTTAAAACTCACGACAAAGCCCGAACCCTATACCTATGAACGCACGCTGAACTGGCTGGCTCGTCAGGTAGCCCCGACCTTAAAGGTGGCACTAAAGCTGGACGAAATCAACCAGACACAGACGGTAAATACTCTGCTTGAGCATGCAAAGCTGACAGATAAGCACAGGCAGATTCTTAAACAACAGTCAGCAAATATCAAAGACGTAATCGTTTAGTATGATTACATTTTCAAAACAAACTTATTTTTTATCAGAGAGGAGAATATTGTAATGAACTTTGGACAAAATCTTTATAACTGGTTTTTATCAAACGCACAATCACTGGTGCTTTTAGCTATTGTTGTGATTGGCTTGTATCTTGGCTTTAAGCGTGAATTTTCCAAACTTATCGGCTTTCTTATCATTGCGATTATCGCAGTGGGACTGGTATTTAACGCAGCCGGTGTCAAGGATATTTTATTGGAGTTATTCAATAAAATCATCGGAGCTTAGAAAGGGTGTGAAGAAATGGACGATATGCAGGTATATATTGCCAACCTCGGTAAATACAATGAGGGAGAACTCGTGGGGGCTTGGTTTAAGCTCCCTGTGGATTTTGAGGAAGTTAAAGAAAAAATCGGATTAGATGATGAGTATGAGGAGTATGCCATTCATGATTACGAACTTCCTTTTGACATTGACGAATATACCCCTCTTGAGGAACTGAACCGTCTTTATGAGCTTGTATGTGACCTGCCGGAAGATTTGCAGTCAGAGCTTTCCGCCCTCCTTACGCATTTTTCAAGTATTGAGGAATTAAGCGAACATCAGGACGATATTATCCTGCATTCTGGCTGTGATGATATGGCAGATGTGGCACGCTATTACATTGAGGAAACCGGAATGCTTGGCGAAGTGCCGACAAATTTACAAAACTATATTGATTATGAATCCTTTGGTCGTGACTTGGAGCTTTCAGGAACTTTTATCCATACAAGCCGTGGGATTTTTGAAATCATCTACTGATGTCTGCCAAAGTTAGCGGCAGATATTTTTATTTAAGGGGTAGTTTTCGGACTATCCCTTTTCTATGAAAGGATAACAGAAATGAAAAAAATACGAAGCTATACAAATATCTGGTCGGTGGAAAAGGTACTTTATTCTATCAATGATTTTAAGCTGCCTTTTCCCATCACCTTTACGCAAATGACATGGTTTGTGGTGTCTGTATTTGCAGTCATAATCTTTGGAAATTTACCGCCATTGTCTTTGATTGAGGGGGCATTTTTAAAATATTTTGGAATCCCTGTCATTTTGACTTGGTTTATGAGCCAGAAAACATTCGACGGGAAAAAGCCTTATGGATTTTTAAAGTCGGTATTTTCCTTTTGGTTTAGACCAAAGCCGACCTATGCAGGCAAAAGCATACAGCTAAGAAAAAGCAATATACAGGAAACAATTACAGCAGTTAGGAGTGAATACGATGAAATATCCCATTAAATATATTGAAAATAATCTGGTTTGGAATCATGACGGGGAATGCTTTGCCTACTATGAACTTCTTCCCTACAACTATTCTTTTTTAAGTCCGGAGCAGAAATTACAGGTACATGATTCTTTCAGACAGCTTATCGCACAAAATCGTGACGGAAAAATCCATGCTCTACAAATCAGTACCGAATCAAGCATACGCTCTGTTCAGGAACGTTCCAAAAAGGAAGCGGTCGGAAAATTAAAAGAAGTTGCCGAAAAAAGAATTGATGAGCAGACAGAGGCTCTGATTTCCATGATTGGAGAAAATCAGGTGGACTACCGCTTTTATATCGGATTCAAGCTCCTTTCCGGCGAACAGGATTTATCCGTCAAAGGATTTACAAAAGAAGCTAAAAATGCGGCTTTGGACTTTATTTATGATGTCAATCACAGGCTGATGGGCGATTTCGTCAGTATGAATAATGAGGAAATTCTCCGTTACTCAAAAATGGAAAAATTGCTTTCAAACAAGATTTCCAGAAGATTCAAAATCCGACCGTTAAACGAAGATGATTTCGGTTACCTTATAGAGCACATTTACGGACAGACCGGTATTGCCTATGAAGATTACACCTACCATCTTTCAAAGAAAAAGACAGATGGAGAAACGCTGATTAAATACTATGACCTCATCAAGCCTACCCGTTGCCTGATAGAAGAAAAGCAAAGGTATTTGAAGATTGAGCAGGAAGAAAGAGAAGTCTATGTAGCTTACTTTACTATCAACAGCGTTGTCGGAGAGCTGGATTTTCCATCAAGTGAAATTTTCTATTATCAACAACAGCAATTCACCTTTCCGATTGATACCTCCATGAACGTTGAAATTGTAGCTAATAAAAAGGCTTTGGGGACAGTCAGAAATAAGAAAAAGGAATTAAAAGATTTAGATAACCACGCTTGGCAAAATGACAATGAAACCAGCTCCAATGTTGCCGACGCTTTAGAAAGTGTTAGCGAGTTGGAAAGTAATTTAGACCAAAGCAAGGAATCCATGTATAAGCTCTCCTATGTGGTAAGAGTATCCGCTGATGATATTGACGAGCTGAAACGACGTTGTGATGAGGTGAAAGATTTTTACGATGATTTAAGCGTAAAGCTGGTGCGACCGTTTGGCGATATGATTGGCTTGCAGGGGGAATTTCTGCCAGCCGGCAAACGCTATATGAATGACTATATCCAGTATGTGACTTCGGATTTTCTTGCCGGACTTGGCTTTGGAGCAACACAAATGCTTGGAGAAAAAGACGGAATCTATGTCGGCTACAGTCTGGATACGGGAAGAAATGTTTATCTGAAACCGGCTCTTGCTTCACAGGGCGTAAAAGGCTCTGTAACCAATGCCTTAGCTTCCGCTTTTGTCGGCTCTCTTGGTGGTGGAAAATCCTTTGCAAATAACATGATTGTCTATTATGCGGTACTTTTCGGGGCACAGGCTCTTATCGTTGACCCGAAAGCGGAGCGTGGAAATTGGAAAGAAACCCTGCCTGAAATTGCTCATGAAATAAATATTGTCAATCTGACATCAGAAAAGAAAAACATGGGACTGCTTGACCCTTATGTGATTATGAAAAATCCAAAGGATTCAGAATCTCTTGCGATTGACATTTTGACCTTTTTAACAGGAATTTCTTCCCGTGATTCTGACCGCTTCCCTGTCCTTAGAAAAGCTATCCGTGCCGTAACAAACAGTGAAGTAAGGGGCTTATTAAAGGTCATTGAGGAATTGAGAGTTGAGGGAAGTGCCACAGCCATCAGTATTGCAGAGCATATTGAAAGCTTCACAGATTATGATTTTGCCCATCTTCTCTTTAGCGACGGCGAAGTAAAACAATCCATCAGTTTGGAAAAACAGTTAAATATCATACAGGTTGCCGATTTGGTGCTTCCGGATAAGGAAACGGATTTTGAAGAATATACCACAATGGAACTGTTATCCGTGGCAATGCTTATTGTTATCAGTACCTTTGCCTTGGACTTTATCCATACGGATAGAAGTGTTTTTAAGATTGTGGACTTGGACGAAGCATGGAGCTTTTTACAGGTAGCTCAAGGCAAAACCCTGTCCATGAAATTAGTGCGTGCCGGACGTGCCATGAATGCAGGTGTCTATTTCGTAACACAGAATACAGATGACCTCTTAGATGAAAAGCTAAAAAACAATCTGGGACTAAAATTTGCTTTTCGCTCCACAGATATCAATGAGATAAAAAAGACTTTGGAATTTTTTTGGTGTTGACCCCGAAGATGAATATAACCAAAAACGTCTGCGTAACTTGGAAAACGGGCAATGTCTTATCAGTGATTTATATGGGCGTGTTGGCGTGATACAGTTTCACCCTGTATTTGAGGAACTGCTACATGCCTTTGATACCAGACCGCCTGCAAGAATCGAGGTGTAAGTATGGAACAAAAAAAAGACTTCATAAAAATATTCAAGCAAATTGGTAAAGTCATACTGACAGCAGGTGTAATTATTATCATCAGCTTACTATTCCTATCTATGATTGGAACAGTAGCACATGCCGCAGGATTGGTTGATGATACGGTAAACACGGCGAACGAATACAGCAAATATCCGCTGTCAAATTATCAGCTTGATTTTTATGTTGATAACTCTTGGGACTGGTTGCCGTGGAACTGGATTGATGGAATCGGAAAGCAGGTTATGTACGGACTTTATGCGATTACCAATTTTATCTGGACAATCAGCCTGTATATTTCAAATGCCACAGGTTATCTGGTTAAAGAAGCCTATTCTCTGGATTTCATTTCTTCCACGGCAAATGCCATCGGAAAGAATATGCAAACCTTAGCCGGTGTTACTTCAAGCGGTCTATCATCAGAGGGCTTTTATGTCGGTTTTCTTCTGATTTTCATTTTGATACTTGGTATCTATGTCACCTATACGGGTCTTATCAAAAAGGAAACAACAAAAGCTGTTCATGCGATAGCCAATTTTGTACTGGTATTTATCCTGTCTGCCTCCTTTATTGCTTATGCTCCGGATTATATTACAAAAATCAATGACTTTTCCTCGGACATCAGCAATGCCAGCTTATCGCTTGGTACGAAAATCACTTTGCCGGATTCCGAAGCAAAAGGAAAAGACAGTGTGGATTTAATCAGGGACAGCTTGTTTTCCATTCAGGTCAAACAGCCTTGGCTACTGCTCCAATACGGAACGACAGATATGGACAGTCTTGGTGCTGACCGTGTGGAAAATCTTTTGTCCACCAGTCCCGATTCCAACAATGGTGAGGACAGAGAAACTATCATCAAAGAAGAAATTGAGGATAATAACAACACTAACATGACCATCACAAAGACAATTAGCAGGTTGGGAACGGTGTTTTTTCTGTTCCTCTTTAATATCGGCATTTCTATCTTTGTCTTTCTTCTGACTGGCATTATGATTTTTTCACAGATACTTTTTATCATCTATGCCATGTTTTTGCCCGTCAGTTTCCTGCTTAGCATGATACCGACCTTTGATTGTATGAGCAAAAGAGCCATTACAAAGCTCTTTAATACTATTTTGACACGTGCCGGAATTACGTTAATTATCACGGTTGCCTTTAGCATTTCGACTATGTTATATACGCTGTCTGCCGGCTATCCGTTTTTTATGGTCGCCTTTTTGCAAATAGTGACCTTTGCAGGCATTTACTTTAAGCTGGGCGATTTGATGAGCCTGTTTTCCCTGCAAAGCAATGATTCACAAGGTGTCGGAAGCCGTATGATGAGAAAACCTCGTATGCTTATGCACGCACAAATGCACCGTCTGCAAAGAACACTGGGACGCTCTATGACTGCTTTTGGTGTCGGTTCTGCGGTTGCCGGTAAAAGAAACAGGGATAGAGATGGCTCGGTACATTCTCCGAAAACACAGACCAACCACAGCAGACCACAAAGCAAACAGACTACTTCACTGGGAGCAAGGCTCGGACAAAGTGTCGGAACAGTAGCGGATACGAAAGATACGATAGCGGAATCTGTCAGCCAATTCAAAGAACAGGTCGCTGAACTGCCGACAAACGCAAGATATGCCATCTTTCAAGGGAAAAACAAAATCAGAGAAAATCTGAATGATTTTACTGGTGGTATCTCTAAAACAAGGACAGATAGAGCAGACAGACGTAAGCAGAAGCAGGAAGCAAGACGACAGACCATTGCCGAACGCCGTTTGGAAATGGAAATGGCAAAAACAGAGAAAAGACCTGCTTCATCTGTCCATGAAAGACCAATGACAGCACAAGAGAAAACTGTTCAAGGACGAGAATTGCAAAAATCCGTAAGAAAACCTCAATCAACGAATACGCAGGAGCGAACCGTACAAAAATCGGAAATATCAAGAGAAAATCCACCACAATTTAGAATAACAAGGCAAGCTCCTGTCATTCAAAGAACGCAGACTGTGAATATTAAAAGCAGACCGTTACAATCCGCCAAGATAAAAAAAGAGCAAGGTAAGCCGTCATGAAATTAAAACATCTTCTCATCGGCTTTTTCGGTTTTTTCGTATTTATCTTCTCTCTGCTCTTGTTTATCACAATCTTAGTTTCCGATGAACAGGACAGCGGATTTGGGAACGGTCAATTTGGTGGTGCGACCGTTTCTAAAGAGGTTTTGGCACACAAGCCGATGGTAGATAAATACGCTAAGGAATATGGCGTCAGTGAATATGCGAATGTATTGCTTGCCATTATACAGGTAGAATCCGGCGGTACGGCAAAGGACGTTATGCAGTCATCGGAATCGCTGGGACTTCCCCCGAACTCATTGGATACGGAAAGCTCTATCAAACAAGGGGTAAAGTATTTCAGTGAGCTTCTGGCAAGCAGTAAGCGTTTAGATGTGGATTTTGATTGTGTCATTCAGTCCTATAACTATGGCGGTGGCTTCTTAGATTATGTTGCCCGTCGTGGCCAAAAATACAGTTTTGAATTGGCTCAAAGTTTTGCAAAAGAGCATTCCGGCGGTACAAGGGTGAGCTATTCCAATCCTATTGCCATCTCCATCAACGGGGGCTGGCGATACAATTATGGAAATATGTTCTATGTGGCTTTGGTCAAACAGTACCTTGTAACAGCTAAATTTGATAATGAAACCACACAGGAGATTATGAATGAAGCTCTCAAATATGAGGGCTGGAAGTATGTATATGGCGGAGCTTCTCCCACTACTTCCTTTGACTGTTCAGGGCTGGTGCAGTGGTGTTATGGAAAAGCCGGTATTTCTTTGCCAAGAACCGCACAAGCACAGTATGACGCTACATGGCATATCTCATTATCGGACGCACAGGCAGGAGATTTGATATTCTTCCACTCTACCTATAATGCAGGAACATATATTACTCATGTCGGAATCTATATCGGAAATAACCGCATGTATCATGCCGGCGACCCGATAGGCTATACCGACCTGACAAGCTCCTACTGGAAGCAGCATTTGGCAGGAGCAGGACGAATAAAACGATAAGAAAGGAATAAAAACATGAAATTCATCAATCATAAAAAAGATAAGAAACAGCTTTTAAAAACCAAGAAACCCCGTATTCATAAGGTGAATCCTCGAAAAAAGATAGTGATTGCCCTGTGGATACTCTTAGGAATCAGCTTTAGCTTTGCGGTATTTAAGCATTTCACGGCAATAGATACCCATACGATTCATGAAACCAAGGTCATAGAAAAGGAATATACGGATACTCACAATGTAGAAAACTTTGTAGAGAAATTTGCGAAAGTCTATTACTCATGGGAACAAAACAGCTTCTCGATTGATAACCGAAACAAAACACTGAAAAACTATCTGACAGAAGAACTGCAAGCTCTTAACAATGACACGGTGCGAAAGGATATACCTGTATCTTCTACACTTCAAGGCTTTCAGATATGGAGCGTCAAGAATACTGGTGACAATACCTTTGATGTGACATACAGTGTAGAACAGGGTATTACAGAGGGAGAAAGCAAGAAAAATATACAATCCTCTTATTTTGTCAGCGTCTATGTGGACGCTTCCGGAAATATGGTGATAATTAAGAATCCTACCATCACCAGTACACCGGCAAAATCTTCCTATCAACCAAAAATGGTGGAAAGCGACGGTACAGTTGATTCCGTTACCACGAATGAAATAAACGACTTTTTAACCACCTTTTTCAAGCTCTATCCTACCGCTACGCAAAAGGAATTATCCTATTATGTGGCAGATAAAGTCTTAAATCAGGTCGGTAAAGAGTATGTCTTTCAGGAACTTGTCAATCCGATTTATAACCGCAAAGAAAATCAGGTTACGGTATCTTTAGCAGTAAAGTATCTTGACCCACAGACCAAAGCAACGCAGGTATCACAGTTCAGCCTGACGCTTGAAAAGAATGAGGGGAATTGGAAGATTATAAAGTAATCTTTCTTAACAACCAAAAGACCTGAAAAATAAGAGTTTATTAATTTTCAGGTCTTTACCTTGATAAATAGGTA
>JBGZBP010000020.1:0-3520 GCA_041844735.1 Bacillota bacterium | reverse complement strand
TTATTTTCAATGATAAGCAATAGGAGATATTATGGCACAGTTATATTATAGATACAGTACGATGAATGCAGGTAAGTCTATAGAGTTGATAAAGGTGGCTTACAACTACGAGGAAAGAGGGAAGACCGTTCTTTGTCTTGCTCCGGGAGTAGATAACAGATTCGGCATCGGAAAAATAACATCAAGGATAGGAGTATCAAGAGAAGCGGTCATTATTAACGAAGATACCAATATATTGAAGATATTTATGAAAGAGAACAAGAAAAAGAAAATCGACTGCGTTTTGGTGGACGAGTGTCAGTTTTTAAAGAAGCATCATGTCCAGGAACTTGCTGAAATAGTGGATAGTTGTGATATTCCCGTGATGGCTTACGGACTGAAAAATGATTTCAGAAATGAGCTTTTTGAGGGTTCGTATTACATGCTTGTATATGCAGATAAAATTGAAGAGATAAAGACAATATGCTGGTGCGGCAGAAAAGCAACGATGGTGGCGAGAGTCGTAGACGGAAAATTCGTAAAGACGGGAGAACAGATTTTGGTAGGTGGAGATGATATGTATGTGTCTCTTTGCAGAAAGCATTATAATGACGGCAGACTATCAGAGAAGTAGCTTTGTTTGCACAGTTTCCCCTGGTAGCTGTTTCTTGCTCGCAATGTATTTTCTATGGAATTTAAAATAGTTCTCTTCTTGTAACTCCATTCCGGAGATATGAGAAGGGATCTTTTTGTGTCTCCTGTTAGCCTGTGTATTGTAATATTTTCAGGTATCACCTCTATCATGTCTGCAACCAAATTCACGTAATCATCTATTGAATCAAATGAAACGTAATCAGGATTTTCAAATGCTAACCTCGAGCCTTTTATGACATTGAGAAGGTGAAGCTTTAAGCCGAAAACATTTTGGCTGCAAACATGATTGAGTGTCCGGAACATCATTTCTCGCGTTTCATCAGGAAGTCCCAGAATCAAATGTGTTACAACTCTTATATTTCTGTCATGAAGTTTTGCAACAGCAGCGTCATATTCCGATGTTGCATAGCATCTGTTAAACGCATCGGCAGTGCTGTCATGCATGGTTTGAAGCCCCAGCTCTACCCATAAGAAAGTTTTTTTATTGTATTCTTCAAGCAAATCAAGTACCTCGTCAGACAGGCAGTCGGGTCTTGTGGCTACAGCAAGGCCTATCATGTTGGGGTATGATAGAGCGTTATCATATAAGGCTTTTAAATGTTCACACGGGGCGTAGGTGTTGGTGTGGCTTTGGAAATATGCTATGTATTTACCGGCATCCCACTTGTTTTTCAGAAGTTCTATCTGTTTACCGAAATCTGAACCGGCAAATTCTCCTGACCCTGTAGATGAGCAAAATGAACAGCCGCCGTAACCTTTTGAGCCGTCTCTGTTAGGGCATGTGAAATCAGCATCAAGTGACAGTTTTATGACCTTTTCGCCGAAGGTGTTTTTCAAGTATTCGCTTATTGAATACCAACTTTGGTTGTCAAATCTGGTTGTCATTTTATATAATCATCCTTTTTGAATCAAATTTTTATAAGTTTGTATGAAAGTGTTGCCAAGATTAATTCGTTATCCGCTCGCGACTCATTAATTATAGCAGTCTGCGGATTCAATGGCAAACATCATTTAAATATCAAGAGCTGTGTAAAAAAACAAATATGAGTCGAGATATTATTCTTATGAGTGTTGAAAACACTGACTTTTTGAAGATGAGAGGAAAGCAAGGAAAGTTGAAAAAAAGGATAAAATATGATAAAATATCTGAATCTATGAATGAAAGGGCGTTTTTTGTTTTGGGAGAAAACTTATCACATGTAAATACGGATAAAATGAAGAAGAGGATGTTACTTCATTCCTGCTGCGGTCCTTGTAGTACTGCGGTTTTGGAAAAATTGAGAGAGGATTATGATATAACATTATTTTTTTATAATCCGAATATAACAGATAGGGATGAATACCTGAAAAGAAAAAATGCACAGCTTGATGTTATAGCCAAGAGAGAGAACTTTGGAGTTGAATTTCTTGAGGGTGATTATGAAGTTGATGAGTTTTATGAAGCTGTTTGCGGACTTGAGGGAGAAAAGGAAGGTGGAGCAAGGTGCAGTAAATGCTTTGAGCTGAGGCTGAAAAATACGGCAGAAATGGCGAAAAAGCTGGGAATAAATATTTTTTCAACGACATTAAGTGTGAGCCCGCACAAAGATATTGAAGTTATAAGGAGTATCGGGAGCAGGATTGCAAATGAAACGGGCGTGGAATTTCATGCTGAGGATTACAAGAAGAAGGCAGGATTTCAGAGGTCGGTTGCACTTTCAAAGGAGTACGGTATATACCGTCAGAATTATTGCGGTTGTAAGTTTTCTAAATGCGAGGAATAGAAATGAGTTTAATAATACCTAAGCAATATGAGGGACACCTCAATACTATGGAATCGCAGAGAGCGATTAAAAAAATAAAGGATTTCTTTCAGCAGGAGTTGGCTTACGGACTTAATTTGAGAAGAGTTACAGCACCGCTTTTCGTAACTCCTGAGAGCGGACTGAACGATAATCTTAACGGTGTGGAAAGAACGGTGTCTTTTACGTTAAAGGGGATGAATGAAGCGGATGTCGAGATAGTTCAATCTTTAGCTAAATGGAAAAGGATGGCGCTCGGCAAGTATGAGGTACCGGTAGGACACGGTATATACACGGATATGAATGCTATCAGAAGAGATGAGGATCTTGATAATATTCATTCGGTTTATGTTGACCAGTGGGATTGGGAAAAGAGTATTTCAAGAGAGGACAGGACTGAGGAATATTTAAAAGAGACAGTTACTGTTATATATAATTCAATAAAGAATCTGGGAGATTACGTGAACAGACTATACAAGGATATAAAGTCGGATCTTCCAAATGAAATATTTTTTATAACTACGCAAGAGCTTGCGGACAGGTATCCGGATTTGACGCCTAAGGAGAGAGAAAATGCTATTGCTAAGGAGAAAAAAGCTGTATTTCTGATGAAGATAGGAGGGGTATTGAAGTCGGGACAGAAGCACGACGGCAGATCCCCTGACTATGATGACTGGGAGCTTAACGGAGATATAATTTTATGGAACGATATACTTGATATAGCTTTTGAGATATCGTCAATGGGAATAAGAGTTGACAGGGAAGCAATGGAAAGACAGCTTGAGCTTGCCGGCGCGACTGAAAGAAAGGAACTTGATTTCCATAAAAAAATACTTAACGACGAACTGCCGTACAGTGTAGGTGGAGGTATAGGACAGTCCAGATTGTGTATGTTTTTCCTAAGAAAAGCTCATATAGGAGAAGTGCAGGTGTCGGTCTGGCCGGATGAAATGATTGAACTTTGCAGAAAAAATAATATAAATTTGTTGTAATATGAAATATGTAGATGTAGTTGTGAGCCAAAATAATGATTATATTGACTTTCCTTTTACCTATAAAATCGATATGGATGATATTGAAGTAGGGGATGTAGTAACGGTTCCTTT
>JBGZBP010000019.1:0-25826 GCA_041844735.1 Bacillota bacterium | reverse complement strand
GGTTTTAACAAAAGCAAAAGAAATCGGCGCCCTTGTAGGAGTTCACGCTGAAAATAGAGATGTAAATAACGTATTGGTTGCTCAGTATCTCAAGGAAGGAAAAACAGATGCTTGGTGGCACTATATGTCAAAGAATGAAGAAGTTGAAGGTGAGGCGGATATAAGAGCTATCAACTTGGCTAAAATGGCGGGAACAAGCCTATACATCGTTCACCTTGCCGACAAGATAGGTGTTGAAGCTGTAAAACAGGCAAGAAACGAAGGTTACCCTATTTTCGCTGAAACTTGCCCTCAGTACCTATACTTCACAAATGAGGTTTACAAGAGAGAAAGAGCAAGAGACTTTGTTTGCTCTCCTCCAATGAAAAATCAGGAATCTCAGGATGCAATCTGGCAGGCAATCAATTCAGGAGATATCACTACTCTTGCTACTGACCACTGTCCGTTCACAATGGCTGAAAAAGACTGGGGAATCACTAAGCCTGACGGTACTCCGGGTAACTTCACTACTATTCCTAACGGATGCGCCGGAGTTGAGAATATGTATCCTTATATCCTTTCTGAGGCAAACAAAGGCAGACTTTCATTCAATAAGGCTGTAGAGATTTCTGCTACCAACCCGGCAAAATTATTCGGTTTGGATCATCTGAAGGGATCACTTGAAGTAGGTCTTGATGCAGATATCGTTATCTATGATAAAAATAAAAATGTTACTATCAAGAACTCTGAAATGCACGGAGACACAGACCACACTATTTGGGAAGGTGTTGAAGTTAAAGGATATCCTGTTGCTACATACAGCAGAGGTAAACTTGTTTATAAGGATGGCGAATTCGTAGGTAAGAAAGGTGACGGTAAGTTCATCGAATGCCACCCTGTTAAGTTTGAAAGACCTGAATTCTAATACTTCTAAAGATTAAATGATTGAGAAAAAAATAATTATCATGTAAGAGAGATTCAATGACAGAGATATTCAATCCCGCTAAATGCATTAAAATGTATTTAGCGGGATTTTTATATTACAGGTTATCTATAAGCATCATATTAAGTTTTTGCCATCTTGCAAGTTCATTCTTTTTAAACAGAAGTGATTCACGAAATTCTTTTGTCAAATCTTTTGGGTGAAGTGACACTATACATTTAAAAGCACAAGGTTTGAGATCGGCACTTGATATACCTGTTAATAACCCCTCTGTTGATTCTCTTATGTCCAAAGGATTGAATATATACAATAAGTCCTCTTCTAAATAATTGTGCTGATTTACGAACGAAAACCTTATAAGCATATCACTGTATACCACTTTCCCTGAATAAAACGTTTCTATACTTTTTCCTGACGGACTCAATGCACTGATTGAAAGTTTAGCTTCAAACGCGTTTGGCTGATTCGAAATCTCGTGTATGTCTATTATGCCATCTTTCAGCCTTTCATATCTACCATCATAAAAATACAGATAAAGTCGCCTTGATGTGAAAAATGGGCTTTTACCTGACGGATTAACAAATTCCGGTGCAGGATATTCTTTTTCGTCTTCAAAGTTAATAAGCCTATTCATCGGAACATCAAGTGCCTTGCCTATTTCAAAAAGTGTTTGCACATCCAATGTAATTTCCCCATTTTCATATTTACTGACACTCGCTCTGCTCTTATGGATTTGATCAGCAAGTTGCTGCAATGTCATTCCCAAATTTTTTCTATATATCTGTATTTGTTTTCCTATTTTCTTATTTAAATTTTTCATTTTATCTCCCATAATAAAAGTTTCGTTAGAATATACAAAACTTCATAAATTCTTATTTTCCATGTAATTATATATCATTTACACACAAAAATCTATTTTAAAGAAACAAAAACATTAAATAATTTCATTTTAAGCAACTTTTATGTTTTTGACATAATAAAAAAAGTGCGTAAAATTAATAAAAAAGATAAAAATTAGTGTAAAAACACAAAAAGGAGCAGACAATGGAAAAAAATAATTTTAGTAATTCACTTGGGTTCATATTAACGGCAGCCGGGAGCGCCGTTGGAGTGGGAAATATTTGGAGATTCCCCTATCTTGCAGCTAAAGATGGTGGCGGTCTCTTCATCATGATATATTTTATATTAGTTCTTACTTTCGGTTTTGCATTGTTAACAACAGATATAGCAATAGGTAGAAAGACCGGCAGTCACGTATTGACGGCATATAGTCACATTGATAAAAGGTGGAATTTCTTAGGTAAATTAACTTTTGTCGTACCGGTAATAATTATGACTTACTACTCTGTAATAGGCGGCTGGGTAAGCAAGTATATGTTTGCATATGTGGTTTCAGATACCAACAAGGTTGCAAGCGACGGATATTTTATGTCTTTTATTACTTCCAAAGCATCTCCGATAGTATTCATGCTATTATTCTTAGCCGTTACCGCATTAATAGTTTATGGAGGAGTTCAAAAAGGAATAGAGCGTTTTTCCAAATATGTCATGCCAACATTACTTATTTTAATAATCGGTATTGCAATTTTTTCATTAACTTTAGTGCATACAGACTCAACAGGTGTAACCAGAACAGGTATACAGGGATTTAAAATTTCGCTAATGCCCGACTTGAGTAATATCACGATAGGGGAATTTTTAAGGATTTTATTAGATGCTATGAGCCAAATATTCTTTTCACTAAGCGTATCGATGGGTATAATGATAACTTATGGTTCTTATGTAAAAAAAGATACCAACCTTGAAAAGTCAATTTGGCAAATTGGATTCTTCGACACATTTGTTGCTATGCTCGCAAGTATCATGGTAATACCGGCAGTTTATGTATTCTTAGGCAAAGAGGGTATGAGCAGCGGTCCGGGACTTATGTTCGTTTCACTTCCTAAGGTATTTGAAGCTATGGGTGGAGTCGGAAGATTTGTAGCCTTCGCCTTCTTCTTAATGGTCACTTTTGCGACATTGACATCATGCATATCAATTTTAGAAACACTAGTAGCAAATTTCATGGAAATTCTTCATATAAGCAGAAAGAAATTATGCATTGGAATCGGAGCCATATCAGCTTTAGCAGCTGTTGTAATTTGTATGGGCTATAATGTGTTGTACTTTGAAATGCCTCTTCCTAACGGACAAACAGGGCAACTTTTAGATATAATGGATTATGTCAGCAACAGTTTTTTGATGCCTCTAATTTCATTCTTGAATTGTATATTCATCGGTTGGCTTATTAAGCCGGCTTGGATAAACGATGAAATGCAGGCTTGTGGGCAGGAATTCAAAAGCAAAAAGCTTTATGCCTTTATTGTTAAGTTTGTAGCCCCTCCTATAATGATAATCCTGTTCTTACAATCAACCGGACTTTTTAAGTTCTTCTAAAAAAGCTAATATTCCGATGCCTTGTAGACTGTTGTAGTCACATCGGTACTAGGGTTTGAAAACTTCGTCCTCATACCCCCTTAGTATCGCTACTTGACTATCCGCATCTACAAGGCATTTAAATATTAGCTATTTCAATAATTATTATTCTTTTTTTGTGCCACACCCTACCTTGACACCATTAGGCTCTTTATAGCTTTCTCAAGGCCGTCAAGGGTTAACTCATACATTTTAAAAACTTCACGTACCAGCTTAATGCTTTGGCTTCCATACACTACATCCCAGTCTTCTTCAAGAATAGGATTTAGCCACGCAACTTTTTTATATCTGTTTTTAAATCTCTTCAGCCACTCTATACCCGGTATCTCGTTATATAGACCTATATATGAATTTCCACCTTTTGCAAGGAGCTCGGACGGTGCCATAGCCGCATCTCCTACAAATATTACCTTATAATCGCTGCCCAAATTTCCAAGCACCCACTCCGTGTCTACCCACTCGCCTCTTCTGCAGTACGGGGTCGTATACAGATGCTCGTAAATACAGTTGTGAAAGTAATATACTTTTAAATCCTTAAAATGGTTTGCGCCGCTTACTGCCTTAAACAACTGAGCACAAAGCTTGCTATAAAGCGTCATCGATCCGTCAGAATCAAACAAAATTAACAACTTAACAGTGTTTTTTCTGGGTCTGTCCCATACAAGGCTTAGATTTCCTGCATTTTCACAGGTTTTATCTATCGTACCGCCTACATCAAGCTCTGTCTTTTGCTCATCGGTTCTGGTAGAAAACTGTCTCAACTTCCTGAAAGCCACTTGGAACTGCCTGCTGTTTAAGACATTATCCTCTCTAAAATCCTTGAACTTTCTTTCCATCGCCACCTGAACAGCTGTGTTGTGCCTGCTTTCTCCACCGACCCTTATGCCTCGTTCATGATATCCGGAGTGTCCCATTGTTGAAGTTCCTCCGCTGCCTACCCAGTAAGATCCGCCATCATGCTTTTCTTTTTGTTCCTCTATACGTTCTTTCAACATTTTTTGCAGCTCTTCGAGTGAATAAAGCATGTAGTCCTCCAGGTTCTTGTCATCCATGTCTCTTACATGTATATCTTCATTGAGCCACTTCCATAAATCCGCCGGTATATCATCAGGTGTTTTGATATCTTTAAAAAACTCTGCAAATGTCAAATCGAATTTGTCAAAATCCGCCTCACTTTTCACTATTATGCTCCTGCACAGATAATAAAAAGCCGTGAGGCTTGTCTTGCACAGCCCTTTGTCCAGTGCTTCGATAAGCATCATCCATTCGTTTAAGGAAACATTTATTCCACGCTCTCTTAATAAATAGAAAAACTTTAAAAACATAATTATCCTCTTTTCAATAACACTTTATTAAAGCCAGTTTTTAAGTGTGAATCCTTTTTCCTTAATTTCTCTCATCGCATCAATGTCCTGGTTTTTCTTCAACAACACTCCGGCATACGGTATACTCTTGTCAATTTCTTCAATTTCAATGCCCGAAAGTGCTAATGCCTGTATCCAGTCAAGCAATTCTGATGTGCTCGGTTTTTTCTGAATCTCCTTAAGCCCTCTTATCCAATAAAACGTCTCCATAGCCTGAGCTATAAGTTTCTGATTTAAATCCGGAAAATGCACATCCACAATCTCTTTCATTTTTTCCTCATTAGGGAAGTCTATATAATGGAAAATACATCTTCTCAAGAACGCATCCGGAAGTTCCTTTTCTGCGTTGGATGTTATTATTACAATAGGTCTTTCCTTAGTCTTAACAGTCTCTTTCGTTTCAGGAATGTAGAACTCCATCTTGTCCAGCTCCCAAAGCAAATCGTTCGGGAACTCCAAGTCAGCTTTATCTATTTCATCGATTAAAAGTACCACCTGTTCATCCGATGTAAAAGCCTCACCCAATTTTCCCATCTTTATATATTTTTTAATGTCCTGCACATTTCCCTCTCCGAACTGGGAATCATATAGTCTCTGCACTGTATCGTAAACATAAAGGCCGTCTTGTGCCTTTGTTGTAGATTTAATGTTCCATATTACCAAATTTTTTTTCAACCCGTCCGAAATCGCTTCCGCAAGCATAGTCTTTCCCGTTCCCGGCTCTCCTTTAATCAAAAGGGGTTTCTGCAATGCTATTGCAATATTTACAGCATTCATCAAATCCTCAGAAACGACGTAATTGCTGCTTCCTGTAAATTTTCCCTTATTCATTGACATTTTTGACTCTCCTATCTTTATATTTTTATATGCGCATCGTTTAAAAATCTAATACGTTAATAATAGCATAGCACTATATTAAATAAAAGAAAAAACGATGTATTTTAAGCAATTATTATGTATACAGCCGCCCCGGCAGGTTCGTGTAATCCTGCTATTTTCTTATGTCCGAAAAACCTGCTCCATTGCCCCATACCGTATCTACATGTATTACCGTTACAAAGGCCGACTCATCTACCGATGCAACAAACTTTCTTATCAAAACACTTTCTCTCGGAGAACACAAAGTGACGATTTTTTCCCTCTGTTGCTTGGAATACTCTCCTGTCACCGTGACATTCGTAACTCCTCTTCCAATCTCTGCAGTAATGTAATCCGCCACCTCTCTGTGACTGTTCGTCAAAACTTCCAACTGAACAATCTTTGTGTCAAAACCGAACATCATCATATCTATACATTTTGTAGAAATAACCTGTGCAATCAAAGCATATAATGCTATATTTCTGCCGAATACAATACCGGATCCTATAATCACCAACCCGTCTATTACCAACAGTATTTGACTTAATCCTGTATTTTTCAGTATCTTCTTCTTTATTATTTTTGCTATAGTGTCAGTGCCTCCAAAGGAGTATCCTCTTGATAAGATGAGCCCTGTACCTATACCGTTTATGAGTCCGAAGTATATCGCCGCAAGGAAAATATCCGTTTTTTCCAGCAAGTGTATGTTAAGCATTTCCAATATCATCACAATGGTCGGATAAAGCACGGATAGAAAAATAATTTTTTTTACTTCCTTTTTTCCCAGAGTAATCAAACACACTACTAAAATTATAAATGCTCCTATGTAATACAGATAAGAAAAATTAACCGGAATAAATTTCTGGAAAACTCTGCATATCCCCGTCAGTCCCCCACATGAAAGTCCATAAGCCAGCATTATTCCAACTGTAGAAAAAGCACTTAGCGTGCATCCTATCACAACCAGCAGCAAATCGAATGCTGTCTTTTTAATGCCGTACATTCCACATATTTTACCTTGCATACTATCTCCTCTCTCACTCTTTGATAAGCACAAACTCTATATTTTCTTTCTTGAATCTGTTCTCCATTTTTTCTATCGCCATGTCCGAACTGTCAACCGTTAAAAATCGGCGTCCCAGTTTTGCACTTACTGTGGCGGTAGTTCCCGATCCACCATAAAGATCGCACACCATATCTCCCTCATCGGTACATGATCTTATAATTCTTTCAAGCAATGCCTCGGGCTTTTGTGTTGCATACCCTGTCCTCTCACCGGAGGTTCTGCCTACCATATCTATAGCCCACACATCTTTCATATTTACAAGCGTGTACCATCCTTTTTCATCCCGGTATTCTTCAACATTTTTAAAGCCGTATCTCCTCAGTTTGCGATTATATGATTTTTCTTTCTGAGGATAAAACTTAAAAACACTCCCCTTTTTATAAAGAAGTATATTATCATGTTTTCTGGCAAATGATTTTTTACTTGCTCCACCTGATTTATAGCTCCATATCACTTCATTTACAAAGTTTTCCTCGCCGAAAACTTCATCCAAAATAAGCCTTACATCATGTACTGCATGCCAGTCAAGATGAACCCATAAAGCTCCGCTATCGCAAATCAAATCACGCAATATCCTTACAGATACAGCTATCTCTGTCAAATAGTCTTCTCGGCTTTTCCAAACATCGCTATAAGCTACCTTAAGCTGCCTTTTCTCGTCCCTTCCTCTCTGCTTTACACCCGTGAAAAACGGAGGATCAATATAACCCATTTGAACTTTGCCTAATATTTTTTTATCTGAAATCATCTTTAAGGCAGCCGCTTTGTTGTCCATAAAAAAAAGACAGTTTTTATCACCCGGCAGCAACGGAGTCCCCTGTTCCTGATTAACTGCTCCGCACAGCCTATCATATATTTCTTTGCTTTTATCAAGAGCATTTCTTATATCCTGCAAGCTGCCCATTTCCGACCGCTCCTCCTTAATTATTCACCTTATTCTTAATATACTGTGCATACATGCTTTCTGTGTAAGGTACCGCAAAATCCGTCTCGATTGCATCACATACGTCTTCCAGCGAACTCAGCAAATCTGTAGGCAGTTTGCTCTCATCCCAGTCGAAATACACGACTTCCTCAGCATATCCGAGCTGAAAAAATCCCGGACTGAACATAGTCGGTGCAGTACTTCTGACAGCCCACTTTGCCATATTGGAATAATTAATTTTCAAGTCGGTAATCACATTGATTCCCATTTCTTTTCCCAACTTCGCTGCATATGCATCATCGCATCTGAGTGTGAGGATAACCGTATCCGCACCTCTCCTCTTGGAATTTTCAAGAACAGCCCTGATATCGTCATTATCCTTAGCCTCAATCATCCTTACATCACAAGCCTTACCTGATTCATATATTCCCGTCTTAAGACCTTTTTCAGCCTCCTGACCGTTCTCTCCCTCAGGGAGAACAATTTCAGCAATCCCGGATTGAGATGTCTTGCATGCTATATATCCTGCCAAATATGACAGTTCCTGAGTCTTAGGCTCCATCCATTCAACACTTAGCGAAAACTTTCCTTTTTCAAACTCTCCCCTTTGCTCATAATCGCTTCTTCGCCCTGCATCATCAATT
Source organism: Bacillota bacterium (assembly GCA_041844735.1). Lineage (GTDB taxonomy): Bacteria > Bacillota > Clostridia > Peptostreptococcales > Anaerovoracaceae > CAJPNN01. The sequence goes on along the minus strand of JBGZBP010000019.1, from coordinate 17,572 downwards.
ATCGCCAACTTTATCCTTGGGTGTTCCTCATTCAATGCCCTTATATACCTCATGGCTTTAGCAGCATAGTCACTCTTCACTATAATTAAATCCGCACCTTCCACTGCAGCAATCTGAAATTGCTCAAAGTCACTTTCCGTACCTTTCACCTCATAAATTCTCAGTCTGATGCCGTATTCTTCCTTGCAATCTTGCAATCCCAGCCAAATATCATCATTCACGCCGCCCGTTCCTATGCTTTCTTCTCCTGTAATAAACGCCACCGTAAGAGAATTCGACGGAACCGGAATCTCCCCATCTTTAGTGGAAAATATGCTGATACCTATGACAATGATAACTATCAATATTCCTGTTGTAGATGCTATCCACACCCTTTTTCTCACCTATGCCGCCTCCTTAAAACCCCAAATTTTCATCTATCAAATAAATAAAAGTGTTGCCGTAAAACATCTGCCTCTTCTGCACCAATGTAGCATTACAAATCCTATGAGACGACTCACAATCCATGCACTTACCCAATTTTGCACAAGGTGTGTTGTAACCTAATCTTTCCACATTTTTCGGTGCCACTATGTTCTTTATCCTAAGCATTGCAGATTCATAATTCTTAACTATTTTGTTCTTGCCTGCAACTATATACACCCTCTCATGTGTAGGAGAGAGCATAGCAGCAAGTCTGTTACCTGTAGCGTCGATATTCACAAGCTCACCGTCATACGTGATGGCATTTGTCCCCGTAATATATACGTCCGATAAAATTGCTCCCGCAAACTGCTCCTTTTTTTCCTCAGGGTCTTTAACCGCAGAGTGAAAAAAAACCTTATTTCCTCTCTCTTTTAATGATTTATAAATGCCCAAATCCGTATTCGTAGTTGCCGAGCCGCCAAATCCCACAGTTTCATCCGGTGAAATATCTTCCATAATCTTCTTTTTAGCATCTTCTCCGCTCTTGAAAACTTCAACGTTAAAACCGTTCTTTCTTAAAGCCTCCGTTACAATTGCAATCTTAGACATAACAACTACCTCCTAAACACTTCACATTTCATAGCCTATATTTTACTCAATAAACATCCTCTCTTCTCTGAGATAAGATTGGAAGCTGCTCCCTAATATATCTAACATAATCCGTATCTATCGTCCCCACCAATATATCCTCATTTTCATCCAGCATGCCTGTAAAATCCCCCCAAGGGTTAACTATACATGAATGTCCGTAAGCCACATATCCCGATTTTCTGTTTCTTGCCGGCGAACATGCAGCAAAATAGATTTGATTGTCCACAGCCCTTGATCTCATTGCCAAATCCCAGTGTGCAGGTCCTGTTGTCATGTTGAAGGCTGCCGGTAAAACTACCAGCTCCGCTCCCGCCAATGTCATATTCCTGAACATCTCCGGGAACCTGACATCAAAACATATTCCTATACCTATTTTACAAAATTCAGTATCCATTAATGTAATTTCATTTCCGGAGGTCAGGGTGTCACTTTCCATGAACCTGATTCCTCCATCTATATTAATATTGAACAGATGAATCTTCCTGTGCTTGGCTATCACATCGCCTTTTTTATCAAAACAGAAGCATGTATTATACACCTTGTCATCGTCAATCTCGGGGATAGACCCTCCGACTATATAAATCCCCAAATCCGATGCGATATCACTAAGCTTTTGCACCGTTTTACCATTTTCATTCTCGGCGTACTTTCTAAAGTATTTATTATCATAGGGACAATTAAACATCTCCGGCAAGCTTACCACCTCGGCACCCATGTCGGCAGCCTTATAGATCATCTCACACGCTTTTTCTATATTCTTATCCTTGGATTCCGTTCCGCTCATTTGACAAAGACCCAGCTTGAATTTCATCTTACGATCTCCTGTTAATTTCATTGATTTTTACAATAAAAGTATACCATAAATAATAAAAAGCCTCTATATAAATAGAAAAAAAGCCGCATCTATGAGCAGCTTTTTTTCCGTTAATATGGTGTGAATTTAGTTAATTACTTTTCTTCATGGCAAGACGAGCTACAACCGCAACCGTCACAGCCACAACCACAACCGGTCTTTCCGGCTTTTTTATCTTTTACAAGTTTAACTATTATAGCTACCACTACAGCAGCTAAAATTATACCTACTACAAAGTTTCCCATAGCTCTGTCCCCCTTTATCAATTATATATTTTATAAATATTATACTTTATGTTATGCTTTTTTAAGTTTCTTTTTTGAAACTGTAGGATTAATCTTCAGGCTGTTGCTTTCCTTGTAAGGTCTCACCAATAAGAAGATAAGTCCTGCAAGCAACAGTATTGCCACTGCCGACCAAACCGTGAATCCTCCACCTGTAAACAGGCTTCCCAACTGGTATATTATCAAAGCGACAACATATGCGAACCCTGTCTCATATCCTATAGCAAACCATGTCCATTTCGCATTGTTCATTTCTCTCTTTATAGCTCCGATTGCCGCAAAACAAGGTGCACACAGCAAATTGAATACCAAGAATGAATATGCTGCAACAGTGGTGAACGATTTAGCGAACATAGGCCAGAATTCTTTTCCATCCTCTGCCACTTCAGCAAAACCATATAGAATTCCGAATGTTCCTACCACGACTTCCTTTGCCACCAATCCGTTTATAGCCGCAACTGCCGCCTGCCAGTGTCCCCATCCAAGCGGAATGAATATCCATCCTATACCTTTTCCGATGTATGCCAATATACTGTTTTCCATATCTTCAACAGGTCCGAATGCTCCATTTTCAAAACCGTATCCCGTAAAGAGCCATATAACTATAGTTGCAAGCAAAATAACGGTTCCCGCTTTCTTTATGAACGACCATCCACGTTCCCACATGCTTCTGAGAACAAACCCTATTGTAGGTATGTGATAAGCCGGAAGCTCCATAACAAACGGAGCAGGGTCACCGCTGAACATCTTTGTCTTCTTTAATATAATACCGCTGACAATGATAGCTCCGATACCTATAAAATAAGCCGATGGACTTACCCATGATGCTCCATCAAACAACGCTCCCGCAATCAACGCTATAATCGGCAGTTTTGCCCCGCACGGAATAAATGTCGTTGTCATGATAGTCATTCTTCTATCTCTTGAATTTTCAATAGTTCTTGATGCCATTATACCCGGAATACCGCATCCTGTACCTATAAGCATAGGAATAAAGCTCTTTCCTGAAAGTCCGAACTTACGGAAAATCCTATCCATGATGAAAGCTACTCTTGCCATATAGCCGCAGCCTTCCAGTATTGCAAGAAATATAAACAGCAATAATATCTGAGGCACAAATCCGAGCACCGCACCTACACCGGCAACAATACCATCCATGATAAGGCTGTGCAGCCATCCGGACACGCCTATAGCCGCAAGTCCCTTCTCTATAGCAGGAGGAATTATTTCTACGAACAAAACTTCATTTGTCCAATCTGTCAGTTTTCCACCCAAAGTAGTTACCGATACCCAATAAACAAACCATATAATCCCTGCAAATATAGGCAATGCCAATATTCTGTTAGTCACAATCTTATCCACTTTATCAGAAAACTTGAGCTTTGATTTCCCGCTTCTTTTCATACATTTATCCATTATTGATGAAATGTAGAGATATCTTTCATTTGTAATAATGCTCTCGCTATCATCATCCATGCTATTTTCAACAGCACTGATAATTGCATCCGCATCTACTCCGACTCCCAAATTTTCTGTTATTTTTGCATCTCTTTCAAATATCTTTACTGCAAAAAATCTCTTCTGTTCATTCTGAACATTATCGACTTTACTTTCTATCTCTTTAATTGCTTTCTCAACGTCTTCGTTGAATGCATGAACTATTTTCTGTTGTGCTTTCTCTTTAGCTTTTGCTACAACTGCTGCTGCCGCCTCTTTAACCCCTGTTCCTTTGAGTGCTGAAATTTCAACAACTTCACATCCAATATTTTCACTCAGAGCAGCGAGGTTAATCACATCTCCTTGTTTCTTTAAAATATCAGCCATGTTTACAGCTATAACAACAGGTATTCCCAGTTCAATCAGTTGAGTTGTCAAATAAAGATTTCTCTCTAAGTTAGTACCGTCAACTATGTTAAGTATAGCATCCGGCTTTTCTTCCAATAAATAATTTCTGGCTACCACTTCCTCCAAGGTGTATGGCGAAAGCGAATAGATACCCGGCAAGTCAACAATAGTAACATCTTTGTTACCCTTAAGCTTACCCTCTTTTTTTTCAACAGTTACTCCCGGCCAGTTTCCCACATATTGGTTTGCACCTGTGAGTGCATTGAAAAGTGTGGTTTTTCCGCTATTAGGATTCCCTGCCAATGCAATTCTAATTGACATCATATGCCTCCTCAAAACAAATTAAAATAAATTGATAAAAATATAAATAAAATAATTACGTTACTCTACTTCAATCATAGCCGCATCCGCTTTTCTGATTGAAAGCTCATAATTCCTAACCGTTATCTCCACAGGATCCCCAAGCGGTGCAACTTTTCTTACAAAAATCTCAGTACCCTTGGTAATGCCCATGTCCATAATTCTTCTCTTGATAGCACCTTCACCGTTAAGCTTTACCACTTTAACCGTGCTTCCCTTCTTTACATCCTTAAGTGTCTGCATTATGCTCTCCTTTCCATAGTATCTGAATTAATAATATCTACAAATCATACCTGAAATATGATTAAACCATTATCTTCATTGCCATCTCTCTGCTGATTGCAATACGTGAATCTTTAATGCTCACTATTAAATTCCCGTTCATCTCCGACACTACGGAAACCTCCACACCTGACACAAAGCCTAAATTTTCTAAATGTCGTTTTATATCATCCTTACCATTTATTTTTTTTATGGCGACAGTCTCGCCCACCTTTGCCATAGCTAACGGCATCATATCATCTTCCTTTCATACCTGCAGCACCTGATTTCTCTGCGTTTCACCCAATTTACATATTAACATTGATTCATCTTAATCGTATTATATGTTATTCTCCGCTAACTGTTTTGTCAATACATTTTTTATAAAAAATTATGATTTTTAGACCTTATGGATTGTTTTTTAAAATCAGCTCCATCAAATCTTGATTATTTGCACTGAAATATGCTATAATATTGTCAATTCGGTGTATTGAATCATGCCTGAGCATGATTGATAAATAAGCATGGAGGTGTTTGATTTGCAAATAAAAGAGTCCGGGGAAAATTATCTTGAAACCATATTGATTTTAACCCTAAGAAACGGTTCTGTTCGCTCTATAGATATAGTTAATGAATTGGAATATACTAAGCCCAGCGTCAGTATTGCCATGAAAAACCTAAGAGAACACAACTATATAGTAATGGATAAGGACGGTCACATCACCCTCACTGCCAGCGGCATGGAGATTGCCCAGAGAATGTACGAAAGACACACCGTAATATCCGATTGGTTGGTTTCCATAGGAGTTGACAGAGAAACAGCTATAGAAGATGCTTGTAAAATAGAGCATGTCATCAGTACCGACAGTTTTGCAGCTCTAAAAAAACACATCGGCAAATAATTTTTGAAATTATCAACCTTAACGTATAATACTGAAAAACAAAGACGAGCCTCCCCATATCTCGTCTTTGTTTTTTTGTGTTTGAAGTCTATGCGATTCTACGGCTTGCTACCGTCAACTTGTTTATACTGTGTCCTCGCAAGTACAGCTCCTTGTAAATTCTTCGGCATTTTTCATACTGCCGGAACCTTTTTTCTGCCTCACATTGATTGCAATACACTTTCCAACATCCCAACGATTTGCAGTTCTTCCCCCTATTTTTCACAAATCCGAATACATCTCCCAGCGGATATCCTAAAAACAGCCCTATCTCATGAGGAAACTCGTCCGATTCTCTGAATCGTTCTTTCAGCTTCGCCAACGCATACGGCACATCACTGCTCTCATACCCGTACTTTTTTAAAAACCTCATTACACCGTTTTTCTCAAGATCCGCTTTTAAATTGTCATATCTGAATACGTATATCAACGCACGTTTTTCATTCCTGTTAAGCACCGTCATGTAAAGACCCTTTTTAGCAAACTCCAACCTGTCCATACTCAATATGTCCTCAAACTTTTGTTCATCATTGAATTTATAAGTAAAAAGATTGGCTGTTTTCAAGCTTGCCAAGGTAGGTGAACAATGGTCTACAATCATCTTTTCTATCATAACTTGCCTACTCCTCTGTAAACATTTTAGTTAGAATAAACTAACCTTATGCAATAAGTTTATCATGACTAACCCAATTTTGTCAACAGAAATCTATTTGCATGACGAGTTCAGTATCTCTGCTATATTCTTGGTAATTCTACCCGTCAGACCCCATATAATCCTATCATTATATGTATACACAGGAACATCTACAAGGCCTTTTCTCCATTTATAGCCATCCGGAAACCCTATTTTCTCATATGGAAAATCCGATCTTATATCAGGAATAAGACTATAGTCCAGCTGTTCCGGCTTATTCTCAAGAATAAAACTTAGCGGCACCGTAAACACATCCGCCACCTCGTCTTTACTGAATTTCATCTCTTTTACCGCATCATATTCTATCTGTCCTATGTATGTATATAGGGTGAAGTTGCTCGGCGGAAAAATCGGGTCAAGGGGAGCTATGATTTTAATATCATCTTTATTTATCAACAATTCTTCACACGTTTCCCTCACAGCAGCCGCTTTCGGGCTTTCATCCGCTTCTATCTTTCCTCCCGGAAAACATATCTCTCCGGGCTGTTTCGCCAAGTTTTCGGATCTCACCTCATACAGCAAATGGAGCTCTCCGCCAATATCTACAAGCGGTGCAAGTACCGCAAACTCGTTTCTCGCTCCCAAAATCTTGCATCTTCTGCCCTCAAATGTTTTCTTAACCGCCTCTATATCCATTTTAAATAACTCTCCTCTGTAAAACTAATTTTCTATTTTTTTCAAATTCCCTCTAAGATTCACAAATGACCCTATTAAAATCAATACAATACCTGTAAGTGCCGAAACGCTCGGTCTTTCAGATATCGCAATTACAGCAAACAATGGAGCCAAAGCCGGCTTTATAAAGAATACTATTGATGCTGTCGCCGCATCCGAAGCGTTTAGTGCTAAAAAGTAAAAAAGATAGCCAAGTCCTGTAACTCCTATGCTGATATAAAGAATCATAGGTATATCGCTCAGGTTAATATTACCCAATATCGGATATTTAATAATTATATTTATCAAAAGAAGTGATAATGAACCGAATATAAAACTGACCGAAGTCTGCATTATGCTCCCGATTTCAGCGATGCTCCTCTTGCCCATTACACTGTAAAATCCAAATACTATGGCTGCCGCTAAGAGATAAATTATACCTGAAGCCGTATTCCCCGGAGCCATATTAAACGGCTCCGCCATACAAAATATTCCTATGATACAAATAGCCAAAGCTGCTACTTTTCGTTTCGTTATACTGTCATTTAAAATCAATTTTGCAAATATTGTTGTAAACAGCGGATTTACGCAAAATATTACTGCCGCAGTGGAAGCATTTGCGTTCATTACTCCCAGTTGGAAAAGCATCATGCTGACCGGGACACAAATTATCCCCAAAAACAACATATATGCAAAATTTCTTTTATTTATGTTCCTTCCTGTTTTTCTCTTTTCTATCACCGCAAACGGCAGCAAAAATAATCCGCCAAGAAAAAACCTGATGATTGTCAATTGCATGGCATTCAACCCTCCACCCGCAATTTTAAGGGTTACCTCCATAGTACTAAAGAAAAAAGCGGATCCGATTATATATAATATTACCTTTTTATCCTTCAATATTCTTTCCTCCGGTTTTGAAAATCATATTCTCACATAACCTATATTCTACCACTCTTTTCATCATTTGTCCTATCATGAACATAATAGTTTAAAATAATTTTCCGTTTCCGGGGAATATGCTTTAATAGCAATTCCCCAACTGAAAAAGAGAGTAACCCGCTTCTTGCTCATAATTACTCATATCTACAAGCAGGTTCCCTCTTTTTCAGTTTGTTATTTATTTTTTGAAGAATATCTTTACATGAAATACATAAGCATTTCACATCATGGCATCTAAAGTATTATACTGAATTTATCAAGCTTGCCGCCGAAGTCCTCCTTTGCGGCACTTATACTTGCATAAAACTCTATATTATATTTTTTTGATAGATTTTCTAATCTCTCTAAGAAAGGCACTATATCATCTACATCTATGTCTGCGTGTTTCAATATACTATCTATATAAATGGCTTCTATATCATGGTCGGAACTTATAATCCCGTATAAGAACCCGATGTACTCATCACTGTTGGTAATATGCTCATATTCATCCATACATACTACTCGTATTTTGTAATCAAGATCATACATAAGCCTATGACTCTTGTTAATGAAAACGATGCTGCCATCAGCTTTTTCCACTCTAGCGTTAGCATTATCCACAATGCTCTTAGTCTTGCCACTCCCTTTGTGACCTACCAACAGATTTACCATAATGATCGCCTCCTTAGATCTTAAAAATATTCAATTGATACATTAATAAATATTCTTTATCAATGTTTGATTGTTATCATCTATATAATAACCTAATTTTAAGAAAATTTCAATATAATAAATTAAATTCATTAGAATTTATTGAAAATTTATTTTAATGTGTCATCAACAACCCCCAGTCTGAGTTGTCCACAAGCGCCTGAAATGTCACTGCCCAGCGTTCTTCTTATAGTCGCCGTCACTCCCAGAGATTCCAGAGTATTTTTAAACTCGGCAGCCTGCCTCACCGATGTGCCTTTCATATCATTTCCACATGTTTCATTAAGTGGAATCAGGTTCACATGACACAGACGTTTTTTAAGCAATTTCCCCAAAGCCGCCGCATCGTCTTTACTGTCATTTACTCCTCTTATCAAAGTATATTCATATGTTATTCTTCTGCCCGTTTCTTTCGTATACTCATCCGAGAATTTCATGATTTCGTCTATACCGTACCTGTTTTCGACAGGCATTATTCTTGCTCTGCGGACAGGGTCATGATCATGCAAAGATATGGCAATATTTACTGTAGGATATCTCCTGTAAAACTCTCTCATCTTCGGCAAAATGCCGCAACTCGAAACCGTTATATTTCTCATGCTCAAATTTCTGCCGTTCTTGTCATGAACCACATCTATCATCCTGCATAAATTATCCAAGTTGTACATCGGCTCCCCCGTGCCCATAACTACTATGTGGTTAATCTTCTCCCCCGTATCTCTTTCCACGGCATCTATCTGTGCCAACATTTCTCCGGAGGTAAGATTTCTTTCGAGACCGTTTTCTCCCGACGCACAAAACGTACATCCCATACCGCATCCAGCTTGAGAGCTTATGCATATGCTGTTTCCATACTTATACTTCATAAAAACCGATTCTATTATCAGTCCGTCACTCAGTGCAAATGCATATTTTGCCGTCTCATCAATTGCGGACCGCTCTTTTTTTACAATATCAAGGCTTTCTATATAATAATTACCTTCTTCCAACGAACTTAAAAAAGCCTTAGGGAGATTTTTCATCTCCCCAAAGCCGATAACACCTTTTAGAATCCATTGATAAACTTGCTTTCCTCTGAAAGCTTTTTCTCCCATAGAGACTGCGATATCACAAATCTCCTGTTCATTCATAGACTTCAAATCAGTTTTTTTCATTATGCTCTTTCCACCTTCATGCCTGTCTTGTGCCCGTTCAAGTCATACTCCGCACCATCAGTTTCACCCTCAACTATGAAATCTGCAAGGGTTTCTTTCTTTATATGCTCCTCATATTCATTCACGGCTTTGCGAACTTCCTCATCACCTGCATAGTAGATTTTTATTCTGTCCATCATCTCAAAATCATTCTGCTTTCTCATCTGCTGAATCTTTGAAACAAATTCTCTTGCAAGTCCCTCGGTCACCAACTCCTCCGTAAGGTTAGTGTCAAGTATGGTAAACAAGTTATTTTCCATAGCTACCGCAAATCCTTCTTTCGCCTTAATCTGCACGTCAAGCATATCCCTTGTAACGTCAAATCTCTCGCCGTCTAAAAGCATAACGATTTTTCCTGTTGCATCCAGTTCACCGATAGCGTCGGCAGGATTCAGCTTTGCCACAGCTCCGCCGAAACTCTTGATTTTGCCGCCCAAAACCGGACCTACTACCTTGAAGTTAGGTTTTAGCACGAAATCCATATATTTAGTTAAATCCTTTGCAAACACTACCTTTTTAACGTTAAGCTCTTCCTTTATAAGATCGGTTAAATCTCCTATAAGCCCTTCATACTTGCCGTCTACCAGGATTTCTCCTATAGGCTGCCTTACCTTTATCTTTTCTTTCTCTCTTGCCCCTCTTCCGAGTGCCGCCAAGTCTCTAACCAAATCCATTCTTTCCTGAACCTTTGCATCTATCAGACTTTCATCACAAACAGGATAGTCCGCCAAATGAACAGATTCCTCACCCGAAAGATTCTGATATATTTCATCCGTTAAGAACGGTGCAAAAGGAGCTGCCAACCTGCTTACGCCCTCAAGCACTTCCCAAGTTGTCAAATATACGGATTTTTTATCATCATTTAAATCACCATAGAATCTTCTTCTTGCACGTCTTATATACCAGTTGGATAAATCCTCCACTACAAAATCCTGTATCTTTCTTACCGATTTCATATGGTCATATTTATCCATCTCTTCGGTAACCTCTGCCACCAAAGTGTTATATTTTGATATTATCCATCTGTCCGGTTCAGGTCTTTCCGCCACAGGCACGTTCAGCTTCTTCACATCAATGTCATCCTGGTTGGAATAAAGTACAAAGAAATTATACACATTTCTAAGAGTTCCGAAGAACTTGCTTACGATTTCTATCAGGCCGTCTTCATCAAATTTTGTCGGAGACCATGCCGGCGATGTATATAGCAAATACCACCTGGTCGCATCTGCACCGTATTTATCGAATAATGCGAAAGGATCCACGGTATTTCCTCTGGATTTTGACATTTTTTTGCCGTCTTTATCCAGAATCAAATCGTTTACGAGTACATTTTTATAAGGTGACCTGCCTTTCACAAATGTGGAAATTGCCATCAAAGAATAAAACCAACCTCTGGTCTGATCTATACCCTCGCAAATAAAGTCCGCCGGGAACAATTCTTCATCAAAGTTCTCCGCATTCTCGAAAGGATAATGGTGCTGCGCAAAAGGCATGGAGCCCGAATCAAACCAGCAGTCCATAACCTCAGGTATTCTGGACATTGTCTTTCCACACTTTTCACACTTAATATGTACATCATCCACATACGGTCTGTGCAGCTCTATGCTCTCATCAATATTCTCAACGGCTTTTTCCACCAATTCCTTTCTTGAGCCTATCGATTCCAAATGCCCGCATTCGCATCTCCATATATTAATAGGAGTTCCCCAATATCTGTTTCTTGAAATCGCCCAATCGTTAACGTTCTCAAGCCAATTACCGAATCTTTTTTCTCCTACATAGTCCGGAAACCAGTTTACAGAATTGTTGTTAGCTACCAACTGATCTTTCAGCTTCGTCATCTCGATATACCAGCTCGGTTTAGCGTAGTATATCAGCGGTGTACCGCATCTCCAGCAGTGAGGATAATTATGCTCCATCTTCTGCTTTGAATAAATCTTGTTCTCTGCCGCCAGCCACTTCATTATTTCGACATCTACACCTTCATCCATTACTCCTTTGCCCTTCCATGGGGTATCCGTGTATTTACCGTCCTCATCTACCAAGTTGACTACAGGCAGATCATATCTTCTTCCGGTTTGATAGTCATCCTCACCGTATGCAGGTGCCGTATGAACTATTCCCGTACCGTCATCTGTTGTAACATAATCTCCGCATGTCACAAAAAACGCCTTTTTATCGACAGAGGCAAAAGGCATAAGCTGTTCATACTCGGCATATTCCAAGTCTCTACCTTTCATTTCCTCCAAAACTTCATAGCTGTCCTCTCCAAGCACCCTGTCCGCCAACGCCTTGCCTACATAGTAAACCTCATCATTTTGTCTTACTTTTAAATAGTCATACTCCGGACCTACCGTAAGAGCTACATTCGATGCAAGAGTCCAAGGAGTAGTTGTCCATGCAAGAAAATACGCATCTTCATCCTTTTTCTTAAACTTAGCCACCAACGTATTAACTTTCACTTCCTTGTACCCCTGCGCCACCTCGTGTGATGCAAGACCCGTTCCGCATCTTGGGCAGTACGGCAATATTTTGTGTCCCTCATAAATCAATCCTTCATCAAAGAATTTTTTAAGAATCCACCAGCCGCTTTCTATAAAATTATTGTCCAAAGTAATGTACGGATTGTCCAAGTCTATCAGGTATCCCATTCTCTTGGTCATCTCTCTCCACATACCCTCATATGTGAAAACAGATTCCCTGCACTTCTCATTGAATTCTTTTATTCCGTATTTTTCTATATCCTGTTTCCCGCTCATGTTCAGTTGCTTTTCAACCTCTATTTCAACAGGAAGTCCGTGCGTGTCCCAACCCGCTTTTCTTTTTACTGCAAATCCTTTCATCGTCTTGTATCTGCAGACTGAGTCTTTCAACGCTCTTGCTATAACATGATGTATTCCCGGTCTTCCGTTCGCTGTCGGAGGACCTTCATAGAACACAAATGACTTCCCTTCTTTTCTTGATGTCACGCATTTTTCAAGCAGGTTATCTTCTTCCCATTTATTTGCCTGCTGCATTTGAAGCTCAGCTATCGGTTTATCTGATAATTTTTTGAACATAAATTTTCACTCCTTTGATATTTTTAGCAATCGGGGCCTCACGCATATGACGCATATGCATATCAACAATATACATAAAAAAATGGACTTGCAAACTGCAAGCCCAGGGACGTTTTAACGCGGTACCACCCTGGTAACCTCATTCAAGGTCACCTCTAAGTCGCTTAACGTGCGACAGCCGAGTTTTCTTAGTAAAGTTGCACCGATTTATCTCGTATCCAAACCATATTTTCTTCCGTGCTGCATACTTGTTCAGAAAACCTGCTCACAGGTGATTTTCAATACAGCTTCCCCCGACTCCTCTCACCTTACGAGCCTCTCTCCTGAGTTTCCACTGAATCTACTGTCCTGCTTCATAGCATTTAAATATTTGTTATTTAATTTTTAATATTGATTATTTTATAGGCATAGCCTCATATTGTCAACATCTATTTTTATCCGATTCTATATCAATTTTTTAAACTTTGCATCGGCGCAGGGATTCTTCCTCCCCTTTTAATCATTTTCGCCGCCGATATCGGATTGATGTCCATCACCGGGCCGCTGCCCAGCAATCCGCCGAATTCGAGAACATCTCCGGACTTTTTACCTATAGCCGGAATAAGTCTCACTGCCGTAGTCTTGGAATTCACCATGCCTATAGCCGCTTCATCAGCTATAATTGCGGATAACGTTTCTGCCGTTGTCTCTCCGGGCAGTACAATCATATCAAGACCCACCGAGCAAACCGCCGTCATCGCCTCAAGTTTCTCAAGCTTCAGTACACCTTTTTCCGCAGCATTAATCATCCCTGCATCCTCGGACACCGGTATAAATGCTCCCGATAGCCCCCCAACGCTTGAAGACGCCATTACTCCACCTTTCTTCACAGCATCATTCAACATTGCCAAAGCCGCCGTCGTACCATGAGTCCCACATACTTCAAGTCCTATTTCCTCAAGTATATGTGCTACAGAATCTCCTACCGCAGGAGTCGGTGCCAAAGATAAGTCTACAATTCCGAAAGGTACACCGAGCATCTTGGATGCTTCACTTCCCACAAGCTGACCCATTCTGGTTATCTTAAACGCCGTCTTTTTTATTACATCCGCAACCTCATTCAAAGGAGCATCGTCAGATATTTTTTCCAACGCCGCTCTTACCACGCCGGGGCCCGATACTCCTACATTAATGACACAATCAGGCTCACCCACTCCGTGGAACGCCCCGGCCATGAACGGATTGTCCTCCGGAGCATTGCAAAACACTACAAGCTTAGCCGCTCCTATGCACTGCTCATTTTTCGTCATCTCCGCAGCATCCTTTATGCATCTTCCCATCATTTCTACAGCGTCCATATTGATTCCCGACTTCGTGCTCCCTATGTTGACCGACGAACACACATGCTCCGTCTTTGCCAATGCCTCGGGTATAGATTTAATCAGCTCCATATCTCCCGGTGCAAATCCTTTGTGTACCAATGCGGAATAGCCCCCTATAAAGTTAACTCCTACCGCCCTTGATACTTTCTCAAGTGTAAGTGCATATTTCACCGGGTCTCCACCCGATGCTCCCACCAACATCGAAACAGGCGTCACGGAAATTCTTTTATTTATTATGGGAATACCATATTTTGCCTCTATCTGTTCTCCCGTTTTCACCAAATCTTTCGCATACTTGTATATCTTGTTGTAAACTTTTTCACAAGATCTGTCAATGTCCGCATCCATACAATCTATAAGTGAGATTCCCATAGTTATAGTTCTTATATCGAGATTCTCATTTTCAATCATATTGATGGTTTCCATTATATCCGACATATTTAACATAATTACATATCCCCCGACATTATATTCTGTGCATTGAATTGAAAATATCTTCATGCATCACATGAATGCTCATACCCTGTACATTTTTAGTCAGATTTTCGCTCAATTGATTTAATTCACAGTTCATCTTCGATATATCGACAATCATTATCATAGCGAAATATTCCTGCAATACGGTCTGTGTCACCTCTACTACATTTGCATTCACATCCGCACACGACTGACTCACACGTGCCAATATACCTACCATATCTTTTCCGATTACTGTTATTACCGCTTTCATAATCTCTATCCTTTCTTTCTCAGAGGCAGGCAACCGCACTCCTCCGGTTTTAATCTATCATCTGCCCCATACGCAAACTTTATATACGGGTATTGATCAGCAAAATATTTTTTATTAACGCCCCCATGCCCCACAAGATCCGAAAAGCTCTTAGCGTTTGAGTAGAATGTGACATATTCGATATCACCGCCGGCACTTGCAGCAAGCACGGCATCAAATTTTTTCATCATTTTTTTCAACATCACCATAGACTTGACCTTGCTTCCAATCGCCGGATGATATGCACCCCTTACATTTTCCCCGTTTATATTGTCGGTAGCCTTAAGCCCTATTCGCATTACATAAATCCCTGCTGCGGATAAAATTTCATACATGCCGCAGGCTCTTTTTAATATTTCTTCCTCGTCCGGCGGTATATATTCGCCGATTCTGTACATATCATACAGTTCCGTTTCGTCGATCACAACCGTAGGATACAACCTTGAAGCCTTCGGGCGTATTTTCGCTGCTTCTTTCGCAGAAAATATACAGCTCTCATAGCTGTCGCCCGGCAACCCTATCATAAGCTGTATTCCCAATTCAATGTCGGACTCTTTTATGGCGTCACATGCCCTGTAAACATCCGCTACGCCATGTCCTCTTTTGCTTTTTATAAGTACCTTTTCATCGAATGATTGCACCCCGAGTTCGCATAAATCAACCCCATAGTCCGCAAGAAACTCAACTACATACTTGTCGATATAATCAGGTCTTGTCGACAGATGAATTTCCGATATTACCCCATCCTCTTTCAGATGATTTGCATACTCCAGGTAATAACGCTGCTTTTCCAACGGAAGACCTGTAAAGCTTCCCCCATAAAATGCGATATCCACCTTTTTCCCGACCAGCGTACTCTTATAGTTTTCAACGGTCCTTTTTATATCATCAAGTGTCGGTTCACCGGATACGGCTGTTATTTTTCTCTGATTACAGAATACACAGTCATTATTGCAACCCAAATGTGGAATAAATATTGGAATAATAGCATTCGTCTTCATCTTCACCTCTTTAGCCGGCTAATGTATTATAGTATAACACATCAATTCGATATTATCATTAAAATATTTTAAAATCGGCTTCTTACACATTTCGTTTTTTAACACGCAGATATTTTCCTAAAAATGCTCCAACACTTTTATCGCAACACCCAAACTGTAGCCCCTGTTAACCAGCTTTCTTATTATTTTATCTCTTGACCTTCCGTCCAGTCGTCCCTTGGCATTATAAAGGTCGTCGTATTCTATGATTTTGCTTGCAAGTTCTATGCCGTTTTCGAGCTCCTGCTGCGGATTTACCGTTTTTTCTATGGCTTCTTTTATGGTTTTGTCCGCTACTCCCTTTGCTCTCAGATAATCTCTTATTTTCTGTGTCCCTCTATTTTTTTCAAACATGCTCCTTGCCATTGCTTCGGCATAATATTCATCATTTATATATCCGTCTTTTTCTATTTCCTCCAGTGCATTCTCTATTTCATCCGGAGAAAATCCCTTTTCCCTCAATTTGGTCTTCACTTGAAACGATGATTTGATGCCTCTTCCCAAATAATGCATCCCTGCTTCATATGCATTTTTACTCATCTGTCCAATCCCCCTGTTCCCAGTCTATTTCCGACTGCCCTTTAAATTTCAAAAATCTGTTTGTCTCTAGAAAATGTCCGCATCCGAAAAATCCCCTATAAGCTGAAAGCGGACTCGGGTGAGGGGCTTTTAACACAAGGTGCTTTTTCTTATCTATCAGAACATCTTTCTTACCTGCATTACTTCCCCAGAGTAGGAACACCATCGCCTTATCTCTGGAATTTAAGTGCTCTATAATCTTGTCCGTAAGTATCTCCCATCCCTTATCCTTATGTGAATTGGCTTCTCCCCTCCTTACAGTGAGTACGGAATTCAGCAGCAATACTCCCTGCTCTGCCCATTTGGTTAAATTCCCGTGATTCGGAGGCTTGATGCCAAGTTCCTCTTCTATTTCCTTATAAATATTTTCAAGTGACGGAGGTTTTCTTACACCATATTTTACGGAAAAACTCAGACCATGTGCCTGGTTCGGCTCATGATAGGGATCCTGTCCTATAATTACCACCTTTACTTTTTCGTATGGTGTAAGTTTTAATGCATTAAAAATGTCAAACATATCGGGATAAATTTCTCTGCTTCTATATTCCTCTTTTAGAAAAACCCTTAATTTTTGATAATACTCTTTTTCAAATTCGTCCTTTAAAATTTCATCCCAATCGTTACCTATTTTTACCATTTTCACGTCCCCCGAATTGAAATTTTCTTTCTGTTTTCCATCATATTTTTTTCAGATTTTTATTTTATTTTTATCCGCCAAAACCTTTTTTATGAATTTTATGTAAACCTATATCCGGGATTTCCCCACAACTTATAATTTGCTGTTTTTAGATTGTTCCGTGCTTTTTCCACAAGCGAATATGGATTGTATACGATTTTATCCACTTATCCTTGTGGAAAACTTCATGCTCCAAACACATTGCAATCACTATTATCAAATAAGTTCAGTTTTTGTCAACATCAATTTATCCACAGATTTATTATAAACTTTACACAACCTTGCATTTTACAAGGTTTTACTATATTTCCCATT
>JBGZBP010000018.1:0-2879 GCA_041844735.1 Bacillota bacterium | reverse complement strand
TTTGACCGGCAAGTCGTGTATCGGTATGACAAACCTGGAAAATACGTTATTAAGTTGAAGACCAATACAACACAAAAACCTGTGGAACATGAAATAATTATTCTTCCCAAGGTAGAAGATATCATGGAGCAGCCGCAAACTGTGGATACTGTTGCCCTTGTTCAAAACGATATCAGGCGTCACTTGCAGGCCATTGCTAACGCTAAGGCTTCCGATAAGGCGACCTATTACGACCATATGAATTATATTAAAAATACTTACTTCTATTATGATGCAGACCATGTAGCTGTTGAGGTCAATGGAGAGCGTTACAATGTATTTCCTGATTATTGCCAGGGACTTCATTTCTTTGAAAGCAACACACGCAAGCGTGTTATTATAGATGAAGTAAAAGTAGACGATGTAAAGCGTATAACCAAGATACAAGTAACTCAAAGATATATAGGAAAATGAGACTAATTAGTAACAGTAAAATTCTGTCAGGCATCCTTTTAGGATGTTTGATAGCCATGCCGCAAACTCGAGTATATGGCCAAGTAAAAAAATATGATAAACTGTATAGTGTAGGGAAAAGAACCTTTAACTATAGTCCGACAGAAAAAGTCCATCCTTCTTTGCAAAAAAATAAGGATCTACTTGTTGTTTACTCGGACAGAGAGGCAAATAAAACCTACGCAGATCCGTTTGCGCAACGTGTGTTAGGTGAGCATAAAATGGGAACTCCATTTTATGTGTTAGATGAGAAAAATGGTTTCTATAAGGTTATTGCAGCATCGCAGGATGCTGTGGGAAAGCCCAAAGGTATGTGGGCAGCTTTTCATGGCAGCAAGAGACATCTCAAAGATTCAAGGAATACATCTTTCATTGGATGGATTGCAAAAGACAGAGTGTTGAATTTTGGACATGCTTTTGTTTCTGGGATAAATAATGCTCCTGTTAAATTTCGCATTGGCGCAACTTCTATCAATAGGTTGTTAAATCTTACACCTTATTGTATGACCGATACGGTGGCCGTTTTTAAAGATCCATTTTTTCATGATAAGAACGGACAGAATGTTCTTTTAGGGCAGATAGTTTATGCCTACAAATATGACGACAGCAAACAGGCTGTTCTGATTTCAGATAAACCAGCACTTAATAATCCTACGAGAAAAGTTTTGGGATGGATTCCAAGTGATCTTATCGCCGAAGTGGGGCAGAATCATCTGTATCTACTGGAAAGTGAGAAATCGTATTCATATTATCCCTTGCAGTCTAATCTCTTGTTTACTTTAGATGGTAATAGAGATAATGCAGCTAGTCCAATTTTTCATACTGTGAATTTGCCGGTTGCAGTTTGGGACATGGATGCCAGCAAGATTATGAATATTAAAGGTGGTAATTTTTCAATTTCAGAAATTAAACGTATGATTAATGGGAGTCGCCATTTGAATGTACACTTACTGTTTTTTGAAAAAGATCTGGAAAAAATTAGACCCTTGGCCAGCACTTTGCAGAGTATTGACATGAAAATCCCATCCTCATTTCGGAAAGGTTTCTCTCTTACCTCTATATCTGATAAAGGTAATCGACGATTGAAATGTACCTCAGACTATTCACAGTGGTTGTTAGCTCTTGAAAAAATTACTATGCATCGAACAACTGGTTTACATACTTCCGGGGCAGGTTTCCATGATGCCCTCAACAGCATCTGTGACGATACCCCATACGTGAAATTTGAAAATAATCTGTTCATTCTCTTGGGTACAGATGAGATGCCTACGTTTACTCCGAGTCTCAGGTCCAAATTAGCAAAAAGATCGGCTGGCATGTTGTTTGTACAGCTTTTGGGGAAAAATAATATAGGAAATCAGAATTTCATTCTTCAATCCAAGGAATTGCTGGATGATAATATTGCTAGCTACATGGACTTTATTAAAGGCTATGTTGCCGACCCTTCATGGGATAAACCAAGCCTTTTTTCTGATTTGAGTACTGATGGTGAAAATGCCTATCTTCTGGATGTTCCCAATAACAGTGTGGCTATAGGTGGACTCCTGTTCCCAAAAACCAATGGTGAATTGTCTAACATGGGCTTTTCCCGAATCCTGGATACTCTTTTTGTACAGGTTGAATCCAGGAATAAGGAGTTGATAACATCACTTTCTAAATACGGCAACACGCTGGGGATTCAACGTGCAGTACCTTCCGATTATATTGTCAGACAATGCGAGTCTGCTTCTCTATCCGTGACGGATCTTGACCGGTGTAGTACCAGTGAAGTATTATACATGAATACTCAGTTAGATGATTCTACTCTTGCTGAAGCTGTGGATGGTTATCTTTTTGACATAGAAGAAATGAAGGTTTTGCTTGAAGGTTATCGTGAACTCATGCCTTATTTCACAACGGTAATTGGAAAGAAAGAGCTTGGGGTCGTGCGTGATATATACTATAAGCAATGCGTAAAGGTTAATGACTATTATCGGAGAGAAGTTTTGTCTAAAAAGTCTTCGATATCTGATTTATTCTACCATAAAACAGGAATACCAAGTTCTGATGCACTGAACAATATTGTTAGGATAAAAGATTTGCGCATGAAAAAATGCAAAGTCACCAAGTGGGATGACTGTTACCGCATGATGTACAAGAAGTTGGTCAATCTTGAGGATCAGTTCAAGGCAGATAGACTCCAAAAAATTATCGTTGCCGGAACAACCTACTATTTTATCCCCAAACAGCAGATGCTCTAAAGCAAGATAGTGTTAATTGCATACAGAGACAGGGAATGGCAGTCGCCGTTCCCTGTTTCTGTCATGGAAAGTACCCTTCTTCGTGACAATGTTCGACAGTTTATCCCCAATCGGTCATTAACACTACATTACTCACTGAAGATGATG
>JBGZBP010000017.1:0-36777 GCA_041844735.1 Bacillota bacterium | reverse complement strand
CCCGACCAGGCTTCATCAATGCACGGTGTGCTTATGGTTTATAACTGCGGACTAAGCAGGGCAAAAGAGCTGTGGGAATCAGGCATATACGAGACGGGGTACAGCCGCAAAGTATTGGATAAATATGAGGAAATAAGGAGGGGTAGGAATGAATAATAAAAAGCTCGGAAATAGTTTTGAACATTACTTGTGCGAGCTTCTCTTTGAAAAAGGCTTTTGGGTTTACAACCTTGTTCAAAGCCAAAGGGAGGAATATGACAGAGGGTAGATTTGTATATATTTGCGCTCCATACAGTGGGGATATAGCGGAGAATAGGCGAAACGCGGAGTTATATGCGAAGCTTGCTTTTAAGCGAGGTTACATTCCTATAACCCCACATATGATGTTCCCTTTTCTTGATGATAAAAAAGCAGAGGAAAGGGCGGAAGTTCTTGAAATGTGTAAAGAGCTTGCCGGGCGCTGTGACCAAGTTTGGGTTTTTGGAGATCGCCTTACAGCCGGAATGATGCACGAGCTATCAGGCAGACTTCACAAAGTTCGGTTTATGTCCGCGGATGTTATAGATATTTTCAAATAGGTTGGGGGGGAAATGAAAGTTTATAAATCAACAGTAGGAATGAGCCGCGAAGATTGGCTCGAATCAAGGCGCGCGGGCATTGGCGGCTCTGATGCCGCTGCGGTAATCGGTGTCAATCCTTGGAAAACAGCGTATAGCGTATACCTTGACAAAATAGGCGAGGGAAACGAGCCGGATTCAAATTATAAAATGGAACTCGGCTCAAGGATTGAGGATTTCATTGCAAAGGAATTTGAGCTTGCAACCGGCAAGCAAACCAGAAGACGCAATGCTATACTCCGGCACGATGAACACAAATTTATGCTTGCAAACATAGATCGCGAGATTGTGGGAGAGCGCGCAGGGCTTGAAATTAAGTTCATCGGCCCGTACTCTGCTAAAGCGTGGGAAGCCGGCGGCATGCCGCTACATTATGAGCTCCAGTGTCTACATTATATGGCAGTTACGGGATATGATAAATGGTATTTGTGTGCCCTTGTAGGTAATGAGCGCTTGGAATTAAGGGAAATAAGCAGAGACGAAGAAGTGATTTCTAACTTGATAGAAGCTGAATCGTTTTTTTGGGAAAATCATGTTGTAGCCAAAATTCCGCCAGAGCCAGGCACATGCGACTTAACAGATTTTATAAAAAGAGTATATCCCGTTTCGATAGCGGGCGCATCAGCTGTTATAGAGTCGCAGACAGGTAATCTTGATCGCCTAATAGAAGTCAAAGAACTCATTAAAAAACTGGAAGAAGAAAAGGAAGTGCTTGAAAATCATATAAAAATAGCTATTGGCGAGGCTGAAACCGGGATAAATTCTCGCTATAACGTTACTTTCAAAACCGCGAAGAGAGAGACGATCGATGCCAAGAAACTTAAAAACGACCACGCCGAAATTTTTAAGGATGATACATATATCAAGAAAAGCACATACAGAGTTCTAAAAGTCACACCATTAAAAGAAAAAGAAACCGTATAGGGGGGTATTGGAAAATGTCAGAAAAAATAACAGCAAAAGAAGCGCTCGCGACAGCAAAGACAAATAAGGCGGCAGCGACCGCAACGCAAGCGCAATCACCGGCAAAAGGCAGAAGCATTAAAGACCTTATCCAGATTATGAAACCGGAAATAGGAAAAGCACTGCCGTCAGTGCTCACAGCAGAAAGGTTTACGCGCATGGCACTAACGGCAGTATCAACCAATCCGACCTTATCAGAGTGTTCTCAAAATTCGTTCCTTGGTGCGCTGATGACAGCAGCGCAACTCGGGCTCGAGCCGAATACTCCGCTTGGTCAGGCGTATATTATACCATATCGAAACAAGGGTAGGCTTGAGGCGCAGTTCCAAATAGGATACAAAGGACTATTAGATCTTGCACATAGGAGCGGAGAATTCAGTACAATCTACGCGCACACGGTGTACGAAAACGATGAATTTGAATACGAGTTAGGATTAAATCAAACGCTTAGGCACAAACCAGCTAATGGTGAACGCGGTGCGGCAACGCATTATTATGCAGTGTATCACCTTGTAAATGGTGGGTATGGCTTTGAAGTGATGACAAAAGCTGACGCGATAATGCATCAGCAAAGATATTCTAAAGCCGGCAGCGTGTATAGCCCTTGGGCAACCAATTTTGATGAAATGGCAAAGAAAACGGTCATAAAGAAGCTACTCAAATACGCGCCGATAAAAACAGATTTCGCAAGGCAGATTACATCAGACGAGAGCGTCAAGACTGAAATTTGTGATGATATGAGCCTTGTTGCAAGCATCCTAAAGGCTGATGAAGAAGCGGAGTTTGAAGATGTTTTGACAGAAGACATTGCGAGGGAACACCGAGCGGAAGTGCCGAGTGGTAATCTTGGGTAGAAAGTCCTAAATATTAAACCGCCGTTTATGGTGGGAGCAGCGGTTTAATTTTATAAAAAACGGCACCAAAAACCAAAAGGAGCAAAAAATGAACAGAATCACATTGATGGGAAGACTGACAAAGGATATAGAAACAAAACAGCTGATGAGCGGTATGCTTGTCGGCAATTTTACGCTTGCGGTTGAAAAGGATCTTACAAAAGAAAAGAAAAACGAGCTTGAACGCGAGGGCAAACCGACAGCAGATTTTATCCGCTGCAAAGCGTTCGGGAAAAGCGCGGATATTATAAGCAAATGGACGGCAAAGGGGTCAAGGCTCCTTATAGAGGGAACACTTAATACATCAACATATGATAAGGACGGCGAGAAACGATATTCTACTGATGTCTTGGTAAACCGCTTTTTTATAATCGATTTCAAAAAACGCGAAAGCGAACCTGCGGACTACTACGATAGTTTTGATGTTTTTGACAGCAGTTTCGCCGATGATAGCGCCAATGTGCATTTTTAGGGGGTAGAAGAGGTGTAGGATGAATAATAAAACGGCTTTTTTGTTACACAAGGACTATATGGACGCAATGGAAGATCTGCCCGCCGAGGATTTCAAAGCCATGATAAAGGCGATGTTTAACTATTCCGTTTCAAAAGACGAAGTTGATCTCCCGGCGCATCTTCTTTTGGCGTTCAAACTCGTTAAATCGCGCCTGGATTATGACAACGAAAAATGGGAAGAAACAAAAACCGTGCGTTCTGAAGCTGGGAAAAAAGGCGCAGAGAGCAGATGGAACAATAAAAACGACGAGCCAATGGCAAATGATGGCAAAAATGGCAAACGCATTTTTGCTAATGGCAAAAATGGCAAACGCATTTTTGCTAATGGCAAAAATGGCAAAAATGGCTGTAATATGTTATCTGTATCTGTTTCTGATAATGATATATATACCCCCCCTATACCCCCCCAGGGGGATTCGGACGCGGGTGGAGATACCCGGAGTAGCATAACGGATTATGAGCCAGACGAAATGGACAGCGATTTTGCCGAACCGGAATATGTTGCTGCGCCCTCACTCCCTCCGACGCTTAAACAGCAGCCTAAACAGCGATCGTTCGATGAAATGTTTATCGCCTTTTGGGATGCATACCCGAAGAAAGTCAGCAAAAAGGATGCATTAAAAGCCTTCCGGGCATTAAAGGTTACGGAAGAACTGCTTGTACGCATTCTTGATGGGCTTGAAGAATACAAGCGATGTGTGCAGTGGCAGAAAGACGGAGGAGCATATATTCCGCATCCTGCAACTTTTTTGCGGCAAGAGCGGTGGAATGACGAAATAACGATGCGGCATATGGCAACGCCGGGACTTCCTGTCGCCAATAAAAAAACAATTGCTGAATCGTTTGAAAATCCGGGGCTTGAAGCGGCTCTTTTGGCGCGAAAAGAAAAACAGCTAAAAGAGCGAGCGCACCCGATTAGAGACGGATAGAAAAGGGTTTTACCGGGTTATTACCGTTCGCGCTCAAGGCGAACGACGGCAAGGACGGCAAGAAAGGAGGA
This sequence comes from Bacillota bacterium, assembly GCA_041844735.1. Taxonomy (GTDB): domain Bacteria; phylum Bacillota; class Clostridia; order Peptostreptococcales; family Anaerovoracaceae; genus CAJPNN01. The sequence continues at coordinate 32,791 of JBGZBP010000017.1, read as the reverse complement.
GAGCGTGAAGAACATAAATTTTATTGTGTGCGGTGAGCCAAAGGCGAAAGCTCGCCCTCGGTTTACCAGAAATGGCAGGGCATATACGCCGAAAGAAACGGCGGATTACGAAAAGCTTGTAAGGCAAGTATATTTTGACAAACACGGCAGCAAAACGCTTAACGGCGAACTCGAAGCCACCATCGTGGCGTATTTTTCCGTACCGACATCGGCGAGCAAGACGGCGCAGTCAGCAATGTTAAGCGACGAAAAAAGACCCTGCAAGAAGCCGGATTGCGACAACATAGCAAAAATTATTCTCGATGCTCTGAATGGTTATGCTTACGCTGATGATAAGCAGATCATCGACCTCAGAGTGATAAAAAAGTATGCGGAAGTGCCGAAAGTCGTGATTGAGATTTCGGAGAGGTGCGATCACAAGGAGGATTATGAGCATAAATGAGTCAATGATCTCGTGTTACAGTTCCTTGAGAGCCGCTGTGAAAGGGACGAGAACTCTACTTCAGAGAGGAGGTACTTGGTAATAGCATTGAGACATGAAGAAACCATACCGACAGGTATATTAAACTCTGCGGAGGAACTACGACAGCTCATTATAGATAACCCGGGACTGCCGCTACTGGTATTCGCTGGTGAAGACGCAAATAGCGGTGAATGGTGTTATATGAGTTGTTCATTTGTTAGAGCTTACGTAGGTGAGTTCCTTGACTGTTCGCAGACGGTCAACGACTGTAAATGCTACTGTGACAGAGTCGATTTCGAGGAGGACATACAGGACGTTATGTGTGATGATTTCGAGGGTACTGACGAGGAGTTTGAACAGGCTGTGAAAGACAGAATGTCAGAATACGATCCGTACTGGAAACCTTGTATTATTGTCAACGTAAATAACTGATCCACTACGTAGTTCAAATATAGGTTTTGTGTAAGTTCTTTATATAGAAAAAATCCCTATATATAAAGTTACACGCAAAAACCGATTTTCAACTACTTCTACTACTGCAAGAATAATAAGAAGAACAAGGAGAAAAAACAGGGAGCTAAAAGCGTAATGAAAACGATAACAAGACAAGACATATACACCTACAGAAAGCAAAAAAGAGAGCTTATCCGGCTCTTAATGCGGATTGATGAAATCGAATCGCTTTTCGGTGCGCTGTCGGCATTAAGCCGCGAGCCGAAAACAACCGCAGCATTAAATCCGGGCAGCTTCGAAAATAGGGTGATACGCTTGATGGAAGTCAAAGACGCAGCATGGAAAAAGTGCGCAGAGCTAATCGAAGCGCATAATCTCTTAAGCTGCTACATCGAGGCAATGCCCGATTCGGACGAAAAGTGCATAGCCTCAATGTATGTGCTGGATGGTCTCAGTTTCAGAGAGATTGGCGAGGTGTTGGATATTAGCCGCTCACAAGCGCATCGGCAATTCAAGCATTTTTTGAATTCTTTGGTCGTAGATGATTGAGGCGATATTTTTCAATCGCCTCATCAGTGATCACCCACTGCTTGCTGAATAGCTTAACATCTTCGCCGATGATAAAACGTCCGCGACCAATAGCGACCCTCAAAACTGATTTGTCTATGCCGAGCATTTCAGCTGCTTCGCTAAGCGAATAGAGACCGTCAAATCTGCTCATTTTCTACCTCATGCGTTTTAATAAGTTTTATAGCTTCTATCACGGCACATAGTAATAAATATGCGCCTGAAAGAAATAGTATGAATTTCGAAATAGGTGAATAATTTAGCGACTTCGCTATTACAAATGCTGATACTACTGATAGCATTCCGAATTTAGATGATTTCATTGTGGTTTACCTCCATTTGTGGTATTCTGTAGATGTAGGTGGGGAGTGCGTTCCCCACCCGATGACCGACTACTTGAGTGCTGCGATTAACGCTGCGATTGCTATGATAGCCTGAATTGTTAGTTCCACTATCTTTAGCGTGTGGTCGGTTTTCTTTTGCCGATTTTTCTTCATGTGCACCTCCTTTCTGATATTATCGTACACCGTACAAGGTACAATGTCAACAATTTTCAAAGATTTAATTGTTAAATCTTTGTTACATGGGACAAATGGGACGAATGGGACATTTCAATCCGCTATAGTGTATGCTGCAAGGAGCGTCCGGCGGGGGCGCTTTTTTGTTAAGAGAAAGGAGCTTGAAATGATAAAACCCGATAAAGTTCTTGAAGCCTTTTATCATACAAAAAAATGGAGGATGAACAGAAAAGCTTATATTGCAAAGAGGATATTAATCGATGGAGGTTTATGTGAAAGTTGCAAATTAAAATTGGGGGAACATCTTGATCACATAAAGGAGCTGACACCGGAAAATATAGGAGATATTGGTATAAGTTTAGACCACAGGAATTTGCAGTATCTTTGTCAGGAATGCCATAACAAGAAAACTAAGGAAGACAAGAACTTTAACAGGAATCCTTGGGGAGTAACGAATTTTGATAAGTGCGGGCAGCCGTTACCTCCCCCCGTTAAAAATTTTTGGTCGCAAACGCCCGCAACGGAGCGTCCAGGGCAAATGAAGCGAGTTGCAAAAACTTAATGTTTTTTGGAGGGATTTTGAGCGAAATGGAAAAACTTAATATAATTTACAAAAAAATATCCGAGATAAAACCTTACAAAAACAATCCTCGCAATAATGACCAAGCGGTGGGGGCGGTTTTGGAGAGTATAAAGGAATTTGGATTCAAAGTTCCGATTATCTTGGATAAGGATAATGTTATCATATCGGGGCATACGCGGTTGAAAGCCGCTAAGAAATTAAAGTTAAAAGAAATTCCGTGTGTTGTGGCGGAGGACTTAACGGAAAAGCAAGCCAAAGCATTAAGGTTGGCGGATAATAAGGTTGCCGAAATAGCCGAGTGGAATTTAGAGTTGTTAGAAGTAGAATTGCAGGAATTGGAAGAGGTGAATTTTGATATGAGTTGTTTCGGGTTTGAAGAACCAGAAATATTGGAAGAACCTGAAACATCAGAAGAACCAGAACCTCGAAAAATGGTTTTTGCTGATGATTTTTATCTCGAACCCGAAATAGTTGAAGAACTTAAAACAAAACGAGTTTTTATGAATTTCTCTGGCGGAAAAGATAGTGCCGTAACAGCGTTTTTGATGAAGCCTATATTAGACGAGATAGGGAAAGAGATGGAGCTTGTTTTTGTAGACACGGGGGTAGAAATTCCTGGCACGCAAGAGTATGTTGTTCGATTTGCGGCAGCGTTTGGGTATAAGTTAAATATTGTACGCAGCGGAAAAGATTTTTTTGAACACTATGAAAACAAAAAAAGTTTTCCTAATGCCATTTATCGAGACTGTATTTTTGAGTTAATCAACAAGCCTTCTAACAAATTTATAATGGAAAAGGCAAACGGAGAAGATTTTATAATTGTAAGAGGGGGCAGATCGAATCAGGCAACCAACATCTCAAAGGGTCAAAAGATATATGATGTGAAATCGGGAACCCAAAGGGTTAGACTTTTAAATCCTATATATGATTTAAGCGAAAAAGCCTTTGAAAAATACAAGAAACAACTGATAGAAACTTTTGGTATTTGGGAGGGTTATGAAAGGGGTTTTGTGAGAACGGCGTGCTGGTGTTGTCCATTTCAGCGAAAGGTTCAATACGATGTAATGCAAAAAGAGCTTCCATTTCTTTTTGATATTTTGAAACGAAAAGCTCAAGAGTGGGATTTTCAAGGTGTTACTCCCCTTGATTTATACATAAAAAAACGATTCGCGGAGGTAGACGAAGTTGCGGAGGAAATAGATACATTAGAGGTTATAGACGACGATGCCGTGCTGAGTTAGAAGCTCGCCCGCGAATCCAGTTTTATCACACGAGGGCGAACCTTTACAAAGAAAGGCTTTTTTGCAATTGTTTGCGTGCGCTATAGCAAGTGTCTTTTTGGCGCCGCAAATAAATTCTGCGGAAACATCAAAGCCTTTACAATTCACAAGTTTGTTGTTTTGTTTGTTTTTAAGAGGTGCTGCAGCTCGTGGCGTTGGCAATCCGCCAAGCTGTTCGGGGCAAACGAAAACAAGTTCAAAACGCTCTGTCAAACGCTTAATTTTTGCTGGGCTTGATACGCTTCTACCGTGAAATCTGCAGGGTTCTCCTGTCCAACATTTCGAGACTAAAACTTTTTCTTTCATGAGTGAATCCTCCTAAAATATTTGCGGAATTCTACCATGAGAGGAATGATGGTGTCAATAAGTTGAAAAGCATTGAAAAACAAGCATAAGAGCGAGGGGGATTTTAAATTTTAGGGGGTGAAATTTTGGCGAAAAAAACAGAAAAAAAGATGAACTTAAATGAGCAAGCAAAAAAAATACTTGAAATAGCAGAAAAGCACGGGGTAGAACAAAATTTTTTGTTTATTACAACATTTAAGAGGTATCAGGTTCAGCTGTTGATGCTAACAAATCTTGAAAGAACGATAGCTTCAGAGCCAACGCTGATTTCTAAAGAATATGTAAAGGGTAGAGGGAACATGTATGTGCATCCAGCGATTAATGAATATAACAAAACGGCTCACGGAGCAAACCAAACCGCATCAACGCTAATAAAAATCATAAAAACGCTACGAGAAGAAAACAACGATAAAGAGGATGAACTTATTAAGTTTTTAACAAGGGGCAACTAAATTGTCGGCGATAGAAGAATACTTTGGGGGCATACTCAAAGGAGAAATCGTGGCTTGTGATAGTATAAAGCGTGTGTCAGAGCGGTTACTTGATGCAAAGATGAACAAAAACGGAAAGTTTCATTTTGACCCAAAACTTGCAGAAAAACCAATCAATTTCATAGAACGCTTTTGTAAACAGCCAAGCGGCGAAATAGGACAACCTCTTAAGTTGCAGTTGTTTCAGAAAGCAAGGATTGAGGCAATTTTTGGATTTGTCGATGATAATAACCTAAGGCAATATAATGAGGTTTTAATAATAGAGGGCAGGAAAAACGGAAAGACAAGCGAAACGGCAGCGATAGAACTTTACATGTTAATGGCAGATGGCGAAGGAGCACCACAAATATATAACGTAGCAACAAAATTAGACCAGGCGAAGCTGGGGTTTAATGCTGCACTGAATATGCAGAGACAGTCGCCGCTTATAAAAAAGCATGTTCGCAAGAGGGCAAATGACCTATATTTTCCTTTGAACTTGGGGTTTATAAAAGCAATTTCAAGCGATACCACTACAATGGATGGTCTTGATGCTCATTGTGCTACTGTTGATGAGTTGGCGGCTATAACAAATCGAGACATATATGATTTGATTAAGCAGTCAATGGGCGCGAGGCGTCAGCCTCTGTTTTTTACAATCTCAACGAATGGTTTTGTAAGACAAAATATATTTGATGCTCAAATAGATTATGCGAGAGGGGTTTTGTCGGGGAAAATTGCGGATGAACGATTTTTGCCCTTTATTTACGAGTTAGATAGTCCCGATGAGTGGCTTGACTCCAAAATGTGGATAAAGGCAAATCCGGGACTGGGAACGATAAAGAAAAAAACATTTTTGGAGGAAATGGTTGAAAAAGCAAAAAACGATCCAAGTTTTAAGCCTACTGTCCTTGTCAAAGACTTTAATATAAAGCAAACGGGAGAATCAGCTTGGTTGAGATGGGAAGATCTAAATAATGAAGAAATAAGCAGCGAAATTTTTGATTATTGTATAGGCGGTTTTGACGCAGCGGATACAACAGACTTAAATTTTGCTGTTGCACTCTGTGCCAAGTCAAATCTAAAGGAGATTGTGGTTCGTTCCATGGCATGGATTCCGGAAGAAGTGCTGAAACAACAAGAAAAAACGGGGTACAGAACAGAGCGGGACAAGGTGCCTTATAACTTATGGGTTGAACAGGGGTTTATGCGTACGTGCGAGGGCAGAAAATGCGACAAACGCATTTTTTTAGATTGGTTCAAAGAATTGCGAGATAAGGAAGATCTGTATACGCTTTTTATAGGATACGATCCTTGGCATATTGATGACAGCTTACTTGAAGAGTTTAAGCGCGAATTTGGCAAGCACTCTATGATACCTATTAGGCAGGGCGTAAAAACACTAAGCGACCCAATGAAAAATCTAAAAAGTGACTTGAAAAGCAAATTAATCATCTATCAAAACAACCCTATTTTGAAATGGTGTCTTGCGAACACGGCTATAAAAACGGATATAAATGGCAATATTCAGCCGATAAAAGGTCGCGACAGAACGCAGCGAATAGACGGAACAATAGCGCTTTTGTGTGCTTATATTGCTTTTCGCGATAACAAAAACAGATATATCAATCTGAATTAAGGAGAAAGCATGAAATTGTTCAGAAACAAAGAACAAAAAAAGAAAGAAGCCGAAATGCAACATTTTTTCAAAGTTTTGGAAACATATAGACCAGCTTTTACAAGCTTCGAGGGCGGCATGTATGAGATGGATTTGACGAGAGCGGCAATACATAGTTTTGCAACTCATGTAACAAAATTGAAACCTCAAATTAAAGGGAGTGGGAATCAAGCATTAGAGAGGATTTTGCAATTTCAGCCCAACCCGTTACAGGATGCCACAAAGTTTTTATATCGGCTGGCAACTATTTTTCAAATGCAAAACAACGCGTTTATTGTGCCGCTTAAAAACGGCGTGGGAGATATTACGGGTTTTTTGCCTGTACTTCCGTCATCGGCTGAAATAAAAGAGTATCAGGGAGAGCATTATTTTGTTTATACAGGACTGAGCGGAACAAGAACGGCTATACCTTATGGAGAAGTGGGGCTTTTAAATCAATTTTATTATCGTGATGAAGTTTTTGGTGAAAGCAACAAAGCAATGGGACCAACCTTAGAATTGCTAAACACACAAAATCAGGGGATTGTGGAAAGCGTTAAGGCTTCTGCGAGCATTCGATTTATAGCGAAACTTGCAACAGCACTAAAGTCGGAAGCGTTAGAGGAAGAACGAAAGCGCCTCGTGGAAAGTAATCTGAACATTAGCAACCAGGGCGGAATCATGCTTTTCGACCAAAAATATGAAGATATAAAACAGATTGACAGCAAGCCCTATAGTGTAGATCCGCAGCAGGCAAAACAAATACAAGAAAATGTTTTCACTTATTTTGGAACGAACGAGGCAATACTTCAAAATCGATTTAATTCAGAAGAATGGAACGCTTATTATGAGGGAAAAATAGAACCGTTTGCAATACAGCTTTCTCTGGTGCTGACGAATCTACTTTTTAGCGAAAAAGAAAAGGCGTTTGGGAATCAAGTAATTTTTTCTGCTAATCGACTACAGCATATGAGCAATAACGAAAAATTAACGATGGTAACACAGTTGTTTGACCGAGGGTTTATAACTCACAACGAAGGTCTTGAAATTTTTAATATGCCAAGTATAGGCGAAGTAGGGAATAAACGGTTTATTCGCAAGGAATACGCAGAAAGCATTGAAACAACACAAACATTTGCGGAGGTAAAAATAAATGAAGCCGAATAAAGAAGAACGACAGTATAGAGCGCTTGAATCTGTTGCTGCGGTTGACGAGGGTAAGCAAAGGCGAATAGAAACAGAATATTACATTGAGGGGTATGCGACAACATGGGAGTCATATGTGCTGTATGAAGACGAGGGCGGTGCGGTATACGAAAAGTTTGACCGTTCGGCGTTTGAGAATACAGATATGAGCGATATTATTATGCAATTCGACCACGGCGGCAGAGTGTTTGCAAGGAACAGGAACGGAACACTTATAGTAGAGCCCGACGAATATGGTTTATTCGTGGCGGCGGATTTATCAAAGACAGAGAGCGCGCGGGCGCTTTATGAAGATATAGCGGCCGGACTAATAGATCGTATGAGCTGGGGATTTAGGCTTGGCGATTATGCATATGATAAAACAACAAGAACAATAACACATAAAAGCATTAAAAAGATTTTTGATGTTTCTGCTGTGTCAATGCCAGCAAATGAAAATACAACGATAAGCGCTCGCAGCTTTGGTGGCGGAGTGACCGCAAAAGCTACGGAGGAGAGCCGATTGAGCGAAATCATAAAAATAAAAGCGAAAGCAAATATAGGAGAAAAACATGAAAAGACTGAAAGAAATTGAAAAAAGGCTTGCGGAAATCACTGTAGAAGTCGAGGTGGACGGCGCGGATCTTGAAGCGCTAAAAAAAGAAACCGATGAACTCATTGCGGAAAGAACGAAAATTCTGGCGGAAGAAGAAACAAGGAAGTCGCTGCTTGCAAATATAGCGGCAGGCGGCGGTTTAACTGTCAAGACATTTTCGGAGCCAAAGGCAGAGCCCTCCGTAGTTGAAGCAGATGGCGCGGAATACAGGAGAGCTTTTATAAAAACCTTGCTCGGTGAAAAGCTAACGGCGGCAGAAGAAAGAGCATATCTACATACCACCGAAAATACTGGGGCAGTTATTCCTAAAGAACTGCTTAACAAAATCTACTCTACCATGGAAGAACAGCACCCCATTCTCAAAGATGTAAATATTTTAAGAAGTGGCGCAGTTATTAGCATTGTTAAGCATACAGCGATAGCGGCAGGAGATGCAAACGCCGTTTCGGAGGGTGCAGCTGCGGAAGATGAGCAGAACACTTTTGTAAATGTAACGCTTGCGGGCAAAGAGTTCAAAAAGAAGATAAAATTTTCTTACCGTCTTGGCAAAATGGCGATACCGGCGTTTGAATCTTACCTTATAAAGGAACTTTCGGATCGCCTTGGTGTTGCGATGGCAGCTGATATAATTACGCAGATTAAGACAGATCTAAACAGTGCGAATAAATTCAATGCAGCCGTATCAGGCAAGCTTGCTTTGGGCGATGTGCTTAAAGGTCTTGCGGCACTAAAGGGTACAGGCAGCGTAAGGGTTTATGCTAATAATTCGGGCATTTACCAGAACATTGCGGCGATTGAGGGCAAGGAGGGACAGCTTGCGTTTGTTCCTAACTTACAGGAAAACATAGCGGCAACATTGCTCGGGAAACCAGTTAAGCAGGAAGATGCCCTTGCAGATGGTGAAATTCTAATTCTTGACCCATCCCAGTTTTTGTACAACATCGTTGAAGATATCCGAGTTAAGAAAATGGAGGACGAAGAATTCAACCAGATTCTTACAGGAATAGCTATCGCTGGCGGCACAATGACAAACGACAAAGCGGGGGCGCTTATAACTGTAGGCACGGGAGCGTAGTATGATTCTGTTGGTTAAAAATCCATTTTTTGATAAATATCATCCCGAAGATATGTTTTATCCCGGTGAGTTAGTCGAAGTGGAAAACGCTGAGCGTGCCAAAAAAATTGTTGAAAGCAATCTTGCCGAATATGTGAACGGCGGCAATCCAAATCGCAAGCTTAAGGAGCGTGAGGAGCTTGAAGCTGAAAGTGTGGTGACAAAGAAAGCGGAGACCAGGCAAACACGCAAGAAATAATAGTATGGTGGGGTGTAAAAGCCCCACCATATTTTTACAAAGGAGATGGCATGCTCGAAAAAGTGAAAAAATCGCTGCGTATTACATCGGATCATCTCGATAATGAGATTGAAAATCTGATAAGCGCCGCCAGCTTGGAACTAAAACGCATAGGGGTAACAAAAGCAGAGCCGAGCGATCCGCTTGTGCTTGTGGCAACAACGCTTTATGTTAAGGGGCGCATGGATTATTCAAGCGAGGGCGATCGGTATCTAAAGAATTTTGAGGTTATGGCGATGGCTATGGCACTTTTGGAGGAATACCGAAATGCTTAATCAGATTAAATTGTTTTGTGCGGAAAGAACTGTAAATCAGGGTATAGAAAGAGAGCACAAGAAGGCAGTTGGTGTTTTTATGGGGCAGTCTAAAAGCGTTAGAATGAGCGAATATTACAGCGCGAAACAGGCTGGATTAGAACCAACCCAAATGTTTGAAATGTGGCTGTGTGAGTACAACGGCGAAGAATATGCGCAAGTTGACAAATTCGGTGCGGACGCTCCTTTTTATCGAATAGAACGCGTCTACGAAAAAACGCCCGATCGCATAGAGCTAACACTTGTAAGGAGCGGACACAGACCATGAAGATAAAAGTCGAAGCGCTGGGCGAAGCAATTGTAAAGGCAATGAAAGAGTTGACAACCGAAGCAGTAAAAAAAATTAATGCAGCAACCGAGCCTATTGCGAAAAAATATGTCACACAGTTAAAACGCGATGCGCCTAAAAGGAGTGGTAGGTATGCCAAGGGTTGGAAAGTTTCTGTTGGTACAGGAGAACGCGGACTGAGGACCTCGGAGATTTACAATCCGAAGCATTACAGATTGACACATCTACTTGAAAAGGGGCATCAGCTAAGACAAGGCGGCAGGGCAAAAGCTCGACCGCATTTTATTAGCATTGAGGAAAATGTTCACGCCGAGTTTGAAAAGGAGGTTGAAAAGATACTTGATAACTTATGGTGATTTGTTTGACGCATTAATACTTACTGGTCTACCCGTAGCTTATCATCATTTCACAAAGTCACCGTCGCTACCGTACTTGGTATTTTTGAGGGACGGCGCGGACTCAGTAGGTGCAGATGACAAAAATTTTGTGAAGCTTAATAGCTGGATTGTAGAGCTTTACACGGAACAAAAAGACATAGAGCGTGAAACTCGGATAGAGGCTATCTTAGATGCTCTTGGTGCTGTTTACACTACTACAGAGGGATATCTCGACACAGAAAAAATGTACCTTGTTCGGTACGAATTTGGAGGATAAAATGGAAATCAACAAAATAAAATATGGACTTAAAAATGTTTATTATGCGAAGATAACGGAACGCGCGGGCGCTATTTCATATGCTGTGCCAAAACCTATACCCGGGGCTGTATCAATATCACTTCCGGCGGCTGGGGAGAAGTCCACTTTTGAAGCGGACGATGGCGTTTACTTTGAGGAGAATGTAAACAACGGTTACGAGGGTGATCTTGAAATGGCACTGATACCTGATGTGTTTAGACAGGAAATTTATGGCGAGACCATTGACACAAATGGGGTTCAAGTTGAAAACGCAGAAGCGGCGCAATCGAACTTTGCATTACTATTTGAGTTTTCGGGCGACAAAAAGAAAACGAGGCATGTGCTGTATAACTGTAGCGCGAGCAGACCAGATGTTGCCGGAAAGACGAAAGGAAAGTCAATCGAACCGCAAACCGAGAAATTGAAATTATCGGTTCGACCTGCTTTGGATACGAAAGATGTAAAAAGCAAGGTGTTGCAAGGTTCGCCTGCATATGACAGTTTTTTTACAGCTGTTGTGCTTAAGAACAGCGTCATTAACAGTATTTCCAACGATGAGGTAATCTATTCAAAGGCGAGCTCCGAAGACTTGGTGATTAGTGGCATTACGCCATCAAGTAATTCGATAGTAAATGCCACAATGGATGGAGTGAATATCGGCGGAGTATATTTGACTGTATCGGGCGTGGCTCTTACAATCGGCAAAACATATCTCGGTGGTCTTGATATAGGCGCACATGAACTTATGATTTACCTTGCGGTGGGTAATGCTGTAAAGATTGCTGTTACGGTGAGTGAGTAAGACCATGAAAAAAACAGTAATGATAGACAACAAGGCGGTTGATTTCGAATCGACCGCCGCTTTTATGATTAAGTACAAAAAACAATTTGGGCAAAATGCGCTCAAAGAGATAGCGCTTCTTGCGAACACCATTCAAAGAGTAAAAGAAAAGGCTAAACGAGAAAATCTTGATGCAGAAACAGAAACTTTGGAATTGCTTGAGCATTTGGATATGGAAGTACTCTACAATCTAATTTGGATTTTTGCTTATACAGCAGACCACAGCATTCCGAGCCTTGAGGATTGGCTTGATTCTTTTGAGGATTTCCCGCTGTCGGAAGTTTTAGAGGCGGTAATGGAGCTTCTTTCGGCTTCTTTTTCCAGCAAAAAAAAACATTAAGTGACGAAGATGAGGAAGGTTTCCCGGACGAGGTGTTCAGCCCTGAATTTGTGGTTTATACCGCAAAGAAAACGGGGCTGACCCTTAACGAACTTGATTTGATGACTTTTGGAGAGTTTATCGATTACGCTTTCTATTTTTTTGAGCGTGAGCAAAACGATAGAGAAATGTCGGCTGAGCAAGTTGATTTTGACAGTTTTTAGTATTTTGAGCGGATAGGGCGGGGACCGCTCGAATTAACGCCTTGAGGAGACAGTAGGTTGCGAAGCGGGAAGCCCATTGGCTTTAGATAATGGGGAGTTCAAAAAAGGGGGGCATGTGGCTAAAAAGAAAGGTTTTGTAATAGAAATAGGCGCTGATGTTCAGCCTCTGGAAAGTGCGTTGAAAGACATAAACGCAAGTGTCAAGGATGCAACAAAAGAGTTAAAAGAAGTCGATAAACTGTTAAAACTTGACCCGAAAAACGCAGAGCTGGCCGCTCAAAAGCAAGAGCTTTTGACAAAAGCGATTAGTGATACCAAAGAGAAGCTGGAAGTCTTAAAAACTGCGCAGGAACAGGCGAAAGATGCGCTTGTTAAGGGCGAGATTGGCGCAGAAACATATAGAGAGATACAGAGAGAAGTTATTAAGGCGCAGGAGCAGCTGAAAGCGTTTGAAAAACAGCAAGTGACAGTGTCGGAGAAATTCAAGCAGTTCGGCGGCGACATGCAAAAAGCCGGCGAAAAAATAACAAACTCCGGAAAGTCAATGCTGCCTGTCTCTGCTGCTGGTGCAGCGGTGGCTGGTGGATTAATCGGCGTAGCGGTTGAGGCGGGGAAAAAAGCGGATGACATTAAAACGATGTCAAAGACTTATGGAATTGCGGTAGAAGATATACAAAAATTCTTATACGCGCAAGATCTTGTAGATGTAAGTTTTGATACGATAGCCGGCGCTCAAACCAAGATGATAAAAACGATGGATGCGGCAAGAAACAAGCAAACAGATTATGCCGATAAAATCGAAATCTTATCAGGGGAGCTTGAAGCCTTAAAAGAAAAGCAATATCAAGCGGCAGAAGCTTTTGAAAAGGGTGAAATTTCAGAGAAGACATATAAACAGATACAAGGCGAAGTTGAGAAAACGACAAAACAATTGGTAGAGCTTGAAGAAAAAGCCGCAGATAGTCAAGCGCATATAGCCTATGAAAAGTTAGGCATAGCTACACATAGTGCGAGCGGTGAACTCAGGGATTCTCAGGAAGTTTTCTACGAGGTGCTTGAAGCATTGGGGAATATCGAGAACGAGACAGAGCGCGATGCTTTAGCGATGCAAATATTTGGAAAGTCTGCGCGAGAACTTAATCCGATTATTGGCGAGGGCGCACAGCAGTTAAAGGCATTGGGAGAAGAAGCTGAAGCCAGCGGATTGATATTAGGGCAGGATGCTTTGAACGGAGCGAATGCCTTTAATGACGGGTTAGATACTATGAAGGCTAAATTCAGCGCAAACATGATGAAAATGGGCGCGAGTCTTGCACAATCATTGCTGCCTGCCATGGAAAAATTTGTTGATGTTATTAGCGGGATAATAAGCTGGTTGGGAAATCTCGATCCTGCTGTGCTCCAAACGATCGCGGTAATTGCCGGATTGGTTGCGGCGGTTGCGCCTGTAGTAATGATTATCGGGAAACTGGTAACAACTATAGGTGCGGTAATAAGCTTAGCGGGTACGCTCGGCGCGGCACTCGGCGGGCTCGGTGTTGCATTCGGCGCTATATTTTCACCTATAAACATAATAATAATTGCTGTTGGCGCATTAATCACTATTATAATGTTGCTTTGGAATCATTGCGATGGCTTTAGAAATGCTGTCGTTGCTGTTTGGGAAGCGGTCAAGACGGCGTTTAGTGTAGCGATTGATTTTATACTAAAGCTCGTTTGGGCGTTTGTTGAGGCAATTCTCGGTTTTTTCCAAGGGCTATGGAATGACATTGTAAAGATTGTAACCGGACTTTGGGGAGCCGTGGCAGCAATATTCAAAGTGACAGTTGATCTTGTCTGCGGTGTTGTGAGTGGATTTGTAGAGCTTTTGCTTAGCCTATTTCAGAGCTTGTGGGATACCGTGACAGGGATTGTGACTGCGCTTTGGGAAACCGTTTCGGCGGTGTTTTCGCGCGGCGCAGATAGTGCAGTAAGGCTTTTTTCGGGCATGTGGGAAACCATAAAAAGCGCTGTTTCGGGTGCTTGGAATTTTCTTTCGGGAGCGTTTGCAAGTTTGTGGGACAGCATCGCTGGGTGGTTCGGAAATCTTGCAAGCAGCGCTGTAAGCTGGGGCGCCAATATGATAGGCGGGTTTGCAGATGGCATAGGCTCTATGATAGGGGCTGTAACAGATAGTGTAAGTGGTGTTATAGGCGCTATCGGTGGATTTTTGGGATTCAATTCTCCGGCAAAGAAAGGCGAGGGCAGAAATATTGTCAAATGGGGTTCAAATATGATTTCGGGCTTTCTTGATGGTGTATATTCTATGCAGCCAGCGTTAGATAGCGCATTAGGGTCAATGCTTAGTGCCCCGGCATTGTCTGGGGCGGGTCATAATTTTAATATTAGCCAGCAAAATAAGCTTGAAATTTTCGGCACAATTAGAGCCGAGGGCGTGAACAGCCGAGGCGAAACTGTTGCAGTTGTTGATCAAGTTCTGAATCGGTTAAGAAAAGAGGTGAGACTTTGATTTTGAAGACTGAATCAGGCGAAGTGTTAAGTACCAAGATAAAAGGCTTAAATCCGTATAATCTAACTGAGGGCGGCGTGATAATCAAAAGGCTGTTAGATGGGAGCATTAATGTTCAAAAAGTGGGAAGCACCCCGAAAAGTATCAGCTTTGAAACGCTTATTGGCATTGCCGAGGTAGGCATCATCGCCTCCGCTTATATCAATGGAGCAAAGCTTTTAATACAGGATTTGGAAAGGACAATAGAATTTATAATGACCGAAACGCCTGTGTTTGAACGTTTTAACGGCAGATATAGAGATGGCAGAGTAATAGCCAAATTAAAGGGCGTTGAGCAGTAAGGAAAGGAGGGCGAATGCGAAAACTGCCAAAAGAAATAGAGGCAAAAATTCACAAGAAAATTCAGACATTGGATAATGCGCCCTCCGTGTTTTTGGAAATAACAAGACCCAAAATGCCAATACAGGATAGCAGCTATTGGACAGTAGAGGAAATCAGAACGCTTGAAGGTGTTGGGGACATAGCAGTCGCGGGGAAAAGAGAAAAACCATACGGCAGACCGACAAAGCTATACGAAATCCATATTGAAAACGGCGTTGTAAAAACGGCTTTTCGCGCATTTCCAGACTTAGAGCGCCGGGGTTGGATTGAAAGCGAGACGCTTGAACCGGGAACAAGCGTTGCAATTTGCTTTGATGCAGATTTTATTCATCGCAGGAGGCTTTGGCGTGTCGCAACGGTGGGCGAGCCGTTTTTGTTCTGGGTGGATCTTGCTGGTTACATAAAAATGAAACGCTGGGGTGCGCTGTTGACGGAACTGGAGATAGTGGCAGAGGGCGCAAAGAGCGTGGCGGTGGTTAGAGCTTGGAAAAACGCGGCGGTTGGCGTTGAACTTGGAATGATAATAGCCTATGTTAAAACGGATAACAAAGTTTATTATAAGCAACTGATAAATGGCGAGCTGTCAAGCGAATATCTGCTGGAACAATCTGAAAATACAAAAAGCGTTTCTTTAATGCTTACAAATGATTACAGAGTGGGTTTTGTGCGTACGCATAACGGCGGCACTACTTATCATCTTACGCGTAGATATTGGTCGGGGATGGCGGTAGAACGTCAAGCGATTGATGCTGTTGTAGAAGCAAAAATAGATGTCGTAAAGGTTACGCACAAACAAATTATACCTACCGAAAGAGTCACTATTGCTATTAATGCGCGAGTAGTGGCGGCAAAAGTGATTGAATTTACTGCTCAAAACGCCATAAACGAACTTTTCAATGTTATAAGGGTGACATTTTCGCATTTAATAGGCAACGAAAATTTAGAAGAAGTGAAAAATAGTATAACATTGCGAGATAGTCAGGGGAAAAGTTTTTCTGTAACTGATGTAAGCGTTTCGGGGAAAACACTAACAATTATAAGTGGTGGGTTTAGCGGTGTAAAGGACTACATAGATATAAAGTTTGCCGGGCAAATTCTTTACGCCATAAATGATACAGCGCCGTTTTATCTGGCAAAGGATACAGTTTTGAGGTTTGAGCCGGTTTTCCCTGTAGTTGAAATAATTGCGGTTGAGAACATAAGTGCGGCTGTAACAACGCAGGTTGTTGCTACCGAGGTCGAGAAAATACAGCTATCACCAGATAATGAACGGGTTAGTGTTTTGGTAAATGCGGCGGTGACAGCAACCAAAACGGGAACGAGTCCGCTATAAAAATAAAATCAAAAGAGGAGAAACAAATGCAAATAGGAGCGAAAGCAAAGGTACATAACAAATTTCAAATAACTGTTATTGATGCGGCGACAAATACTGTAAAAAGAGAAGTGACAGCTTACAATACCGTGCTGAATAAAATGTATAAAGATTTGATAGATAATAGCGGGATTTTCGGCTCAATTCTTATAGGCACAGGCACAGGTACTATAACGCCGGAAAGCGCACAGCTAATAAATCTGGTTATGTCAAAAGGTGTGGTGGGCAAAAAATTGAATTTCACTAACTTTGATGGCACGGAGTTTAATATAACAGCTAAAATTATTGTCGAAGCAGGGGAACTCGTTGGCGAAACTATAACAGAAGTAGGGGTGGGAACGGGCACGGGGTCGTACGCGTACCCTGAAACACACGCTTTTCTAAAAGATGCCGAGGGCAATCTTATAGGCATAACCAAAAGTGCGACTGAGGTTTTGCATATAGAAGCGACTGTTTACTTTAATATCTCGCTGCCTAACTGGGTTACTAATAATGTTTATCCTTTGACTCAAGAAAGAATGGGTTGTTCTTTTGATTCTGTTTTAAGCAATTGGATTTTGAAACCTGGGTATTATTCATTACAGCTAAAAACGCGAGGAGGTTCTTCAAACTTAATAAAAGAAATTCTCTCGACGGAGAAGAACTATAATGACAGAGAATTAACTATACGCTTCAAGCGCTATGAATCGAGCGAAGGAAATAATGATTTTTTTCCGTCTTTCACGGTTGTGAGAGAAGACACTTCCACAGGATTAGAGCTAAATCTAAAAAACAAAATCAATGGTTTGCAAGAAATAAAGGATATCAATTTAGGTGTAGGTGATGGTATAAAGAAGAGTTTTTTGCTGCCGAACAGAGATATAAAAACAGATAGTCTTGTAGTTAAAACTAACGGTGTGGCGGTTTCTGATTTTGAGGTAGAGACAAAACAGGATTTTTCAAAAGAAACCAGCTATTATGTGGGTGTTTTTAGTATCTATTCTAACTATAACGAATATTTTATGTGTTATGGTGGATTAGAACTTAGTAATGGGGATATAGCGCTTAATGTAAAATCAAGCAACAACAATGATTATTGGAACGGTCAGAAAATACTGATAATGGATAGAAAGAAATTGATTAAAAAAATGATTTATTTTCCGGATGTTATTTACGCTCATCTTTTGTATATTTCGGAGGATTTTGAATATGTTTGTTTTATCCGTTCAAACAATACAATAGAGCATTTTAGACGGGTGGTTGAAAAAGGGGTGGAAAATTATGTAAAAGAAGAAAATAAAACGATAGTTTTAGGATACAATTTTTATAAGTGTAGAGCGCCGGGTCATTTAGATTTTGTGGGTCACCAAAACAACAAAATTTACAAATGTTCGTACAATGAATCCCTTAAAAAATATGAATTGCGAGAAATACCTTTTTCATTCGATTCTGCTACGGGCGCATCTTATATAAATAATCTTGCTATCAGTGATGATGGAACAAAAATTTATACTTTATATAGTGCTAAACTTTTAATGGCTGAAATACCACCGGAAAGCGGCGAAACCGTTTTTTATCAAATAGCAGATGTTGAAAATAATACGTCATTTTGTTACTCCACAGAGTCAATAACATCTGTTTGCCCCAGTTATGTTTTTTCTGCATCAGGAGGTTATATAACAATTAGAAAAGAAGGACACTGGAATGATGCGAAAACAATTCAAATTCCATCGTCGGTAACGGTTAATTATGTTTTTCCTGTAGCTTCTAATGTACTTGTAGTTGTACTAAACAACCACACTAAAATAATAGTCGAATTTGATGAAGCAAACAATATAACATACGAAAATATACCAATTAGCGATAGCGAGATGCTGTCTAAAAAGATAGGGAATTTTTTTGTAAATAGAGTATCTACTTCGATGGGTAAAATTGGTGAGTATTGTAGCGACAAGCACATTGTGCATTTTACTACACCGCCGCCCGAAGGAGCGGTAATAACGGCGAGTTATGACGGGCTTGGTATTACGAAGACAGAAAATTGGGTTATAGATGTGTCGCTGACTATTTCTTTTAGTGAGGGCGTATAATGCTTGAATTTGAAGTTGTGAAAAAGTTGCCGGCATTAACAGGAGCGGATGGACATCTCATACATTATCAGGATGATTTTGTTCAAGCGGTTGCCGCTAACGGCAGGATAAGAGGTGCAACAACAACCGAAAAAATAAACGAAAACTGGCTGTTTAGCGACTGGGAAAACGGAGATCTCTCTGCCGAAAACGCGGTGCAAAACTTGCAGCTTAGCGTGATGAGCGGCTTCGGGATAATAGGATCTATGCGAAACGGCGAAAAAGAGCACAAGCTGCTTATTTATGAGTTTGCTTATGACATAAGCCGAACACTGATAGAAGGAGCAGTAAGATATGAGTCGGATACGCCTATTAGCACACTTTCGTTGACGATTGCCAATATAAACGCCGAGCCATCGTATATAGGATTGCTTGACGCCAAAACGATAGAAAAAACGATAATAAAGCCGGGGGCAAAAATCAATCTTTTGTTTTCATATGGAGCATTAGAACCGGAGCCTTTTGGTGTTTTCTATGCTGACAGGGTGGCTGTCGATTATCTCTCAGGAACTTTGTCTGTGGATGCAAGAAACACTATTGGCAAGGTGCTTGGCGATCAGCATATGACAGAGCTTCCTACTGTACCCTCGGCGGCGTTTAGGACTAATCTCGAATATATTTTCGAGTATGCCAATTTGACGAAAGATCAGTATATCGTAATGACGAATATTTCAAGCACAATGAGTTTTGAGTTTGACAGGAATAAGACAATTCTTGATGCTGTGCGGGAAATGCTTAAACTCGATCCTGATTCAAGGCTTGAAGAACTATCGGACGGAACAATCGTTATAGCTGGTGAAAACGCGAACATTTTCGAGCCGCGCGGCGAGTATCGTTTTGATCAGGGCGAAAATCTGATAAGCAGAACAAGCACTTTTGATGATATGGATTCGTATAGTAAAGTTTGTGTTCATACTTCGGACTTTAGTGTTTTCAAGATACTTGAAGCGGAGCAAAATCACACCTGGAATCTTAAAAATCAAAAAACGCTGTTTGTAGAAGTGCCGGATGGTACACCGCAAATAACCGCAAATAATCTATGTGCCAAAATGGTGAGGTTTATCGAAAACGCCGGAACAGAGGAAACATATGAAGCACCGTTCCGTCCGCAGCTTGTGATAGGTGACAATGTTTATCTCGATGGCGTGTTCAAGGGCGGCATTACGAGTATAGAGCATCGCTTCGGGCAAGAGGGCTTTTATACTGTTTTCACTGTGAATTCGAGCGTTCGAGGCAGCACAGGAAAATTGAGTGATTTTATATCGCGTCTACAGACTAAAGCGGGCGCGGGCAAGGTTACTTTCTAAATAAAAACTTTTCAAGGAGGGGAATATGTTTAATAACATCATCAAAGGAATACCGGCTGTACTTGGTGTAGCAGGTGCGGCTATAAGCTCGGCGTTCGGCGGCTGGGATTCAGCACTAACAACACTTGTAATCTTTTTTGCAATAGACTACATAATGGGTATAGTTGTTGCAGGAGTTTTCAAAAAGTCAAAAAAATCTCGTACAGGAGCGCTTTCAAGCATAGCCGGCTTTAGAGGTCTTTGTAAGAAAGGTGTTATGCTGCTGGTGGTGCTCGTGGCTGTTAGACTCGATATGGTGATGGGCTCGCAGTTCATAAAGGACGCGGCGGTAATAGCGTTTATAGCTAATGAGGTGGTATCGATTATCGAAAATGCCGGGCTTATGGGCGTGCCTATACCAAGCGTTATAATGAAAGCGATCGACGCACTAAAACAGTCATCGGAGAACGCAGGGGGTAAGGCATGATGACCGCGGCATACACAAACAGTCCGCTCGTGAGCTATAAAAACCTAACTTCGCATCGTCACAGTCCGAGGAATCGAGCGATAGACCGTATCACGCCTCACTGTATCGTGGGGCAGTGGTCGGCAAAGCAGGGAGTAGATTACTTTGTGACGGTGGATCGTGATGTGTCGTCCAACTATGTTATCGGCAAAGACGGCGAAGTTGGACTGTCCGTAGAAGAAAAAGACCGCTCGTGGTGCTCGTCATCGCCGGAAAACGATCATAGGGCAATCACGATTGAGTGTGCATCTGATACATTAGCGCCGCACGCAATGAACGATAAGGTCTTTAATACACTCATAAGCTTATGCGCTGACATCTGCAAGCGAAACGGCAAGACTAAAGTCGTTTGGATTGGTGACAAGACAAAGGCACTCGCATATCATCAGAAGCCGGAAGAAATGCTTTTCACCGTCCACAGATGGTTCGCTGCGACTGCGTGTCCTGGTGATTGGCTTTACTCTCGTATGGGCAAACTTGCCGAAGAGGTGAACAAACTTATTGTACCTATGTCAAACCCCGAAAAGGATGAAGTAGCTTCTTGGGCGAAAGAAGCGCATCGGTGGGTGGTAGAGAATGGCATCAGTGACGGCACAAGACCATCTGACACCGTGACGCGTGAAGAAGTGTGGACAATGCTGCACAGGATGAAACAAAAGTAATGGAGCGCAAACTTTTGATGCAGGGCAGGTCAAAATTTTCGAGTGCAAATATTACAAAAATTTTACCAAAAAAGTGTTGACGATATACCTTGCAAGGTATATAATTAAGATGCCGAGAGGGAAACCTCCGAAAAAAAGAAAAAAGGAGAAGC
The DNA here is from genome assembly GCA_041844735.1 of Bacillota bacterium. Lineage (GTDB taxonomy): Bacteria > Bacillota > Clostridia > Peptostreptococcales > Anaerovoracaceae > CAJPNN01. The sequence continues at coordinate 11,644 of JBGZBP010000017.1, read as the reverse complement.
AAAATGAAAACACTAACAATTAACAATCAGTACACGGCGGCGTCACTTTATGATGGAGGCTGGAGAGCAGAAGATAAGGAGCAACTGATGCAAGAATTTGAGCTCTTAGAAGAAGAAGCGGACGAACTCGTGGCAGAGCTTGAAAAAATCGCCTGCTGCAAGCAGGAAGACTAAATAAAGAAAAGAAAAGGTTGGTGGGTTACAATACCAGCCAACCTTTTCGTATTTTGGGGATATTTTGAAAAAGATTACAGCGGCGCAGTACAGCGCAAAAAAAAGATGGGAAGCTAAAAATCCGGAAAAAACGAAGATTACTCGTTATAAGAGCGTTGCTAAAAGTTTTGTAAGGTTGTATGCCACAGATGAAGATATGGCAGAACTAAATAAAATTTTTCGGGAAAGATAATATTTTGAAAAGGACGTTTGCGTCCTTTTTTGTTTGAAATCGCAAAAAGAAAATATGGGTCAATTTCGAGGTCAATTCGAGAGCGTTATAAAAATTTTATTGAATTTATAATAGTATTTGTTGGAAAAAACTGATTTTTACTAATCATATTGGATTAAGCGAGGGTGATCCTCATATCGGATTCAGATGGTATAGCGATGTATCGTCTTCCTCGCACATCCAATGTGAAAGGACACAGAAATGAAAGACAAAACAGAGAATTTACCTGTGGATTTGATTGAAATTTTGCGTTGGTTTCCGGGCAAGAGTAGCAAGAATTCGGATGGGAGCTGGCTGCCTTTGCTGCAGCATTTGCGAGATACATCGGGTATTGCCGAAAAATTGTGGGACGAGTGGGTTCCCGGTTCGGTTAAAGACTGTATTGCTTCTGGCTCTTCGCTTGATAAAAAGAGCTCATTTGCGTTCGAAGAAATGGGTAGATTGTGTAAATTTTTGGCGTTTTCTCACGATATTGGAAAATTAACCAAGTCTTTCGTTTTGCGTATTTCAGGATTCTTACCTTTGCAATACGAAAAATTTTCTGGTGCCGGGCTGGACTTGAGCAAAGTGCTCAATAATCCTTACTACCCCCATCATTCGCTTGCGAGCGAGATAATACTTGTCGAATTTGGTGCTTCTCCTGGAGTCGCTTCAGTTGTTGGTGCACATCACGGCAAGCCGCAGTCCGATCCTGATGGCTGCGGGATAGTTTTTAAGAATGAGACGCAAAAATCGAATTTTTGGGGGAGTCAGGAGCATATTTACAAGGCTGCTTGGATCTTGATATTGCACGAAGCGCTGACTTTTTGTGGGTATTTAAGTGTTAGCGATGGTTTCTGCTGTAATGTAAATTCTGAAGTTTATCGCAATTTAGGCAAAATTGAGGAACTGGTTAGGAATGCGATTGATGCCTTGCCTGTTATTGATAAAAATGCGCAGGTGCTTTTGACGGCGATCATTGAAATGTCCGATTGGATTGCGAGTAATGAGCATTATTTTCCGTTGCTGCCTGAAGATAAATTCATTGCCGCTGAGGGCAGGGTCGAACGTGCTTGGTCAAAAATTGAATTTCCCAGCTTTTGGCGTGGTGATTTCGGGTATAAGCGATACAACAAAGACATTTTTGAAAATGAATTTGGTTTCGAGCCTAATTTCTTGCAGGATGAGGTCATTAAACTTGCAAACGGTATAGAGCAACCTGGAATCTTTATAATTGAGGCTCCGATGGGAGCGGGAAAGACCGAAGCGGCACTTGCGGCGGCAGAGATTTTTCGGTCGAAAGTCGGAGCCGGAGGATTATTTTTTGGTCTGCCGACTCAGGCAACCGCAAATGGTTTGTTTGTACGGATAAGCAAATGGGCGGAGTACCAGTCAGGAAATACCGAAGAAGAAAGAATTCTTAATATATCTCTTTTACATGGTTCGGCGGAACTAAACGAGGATTATGCCGCATTTGAGGGCGGAAATTCTCTTGTAGTTCACGATTGGTTCAGCGGCAAAAAGCAGGCTTTGCTCTCGAATTTTGCGGTGGGGACGGTTGATCAATTTCTTATGGCGGCGCTCAAACAAAAATACTTTATGCTTCGAATGCTCGGCCTTGCATCAAAAGTCATTGTTATTGATGAATGTCATGCATATGACGCATATATGAACTGTTACATGGATAGGGTCATCAGGTGGATGGGCGCGTATGGCACGCCGGTTATCATTCTCTCGGCGACTTTACCTGCCAAGCGCAGAGAGGAATTGGTGCTTGCTTATCTCGGAAGGAAATCATTTTATGCCAATACTGATTATAAATGGCATATTTCGAGAGATTATCCGCTTATTACTTACACAGACGGCAGTGATATTTGCCAGAGGCAAATCAATTGGGCTGAAGTTCAGAGGAAAGTAGCTGTTGTAAGGATTCCGGCTAAAGATATAATGGGCATGCTGTGCAAATATCTCAAAGATGGAGGATGCGCAGGAATTATTTTTAATTCGGTGAAAAAAGCGCAGAAATTTGCCGAGGCGCTTCAAAATGATTTTTCGGAAGCTGAAACTATTTTGATACATTCGTATTTTACAGCACAGGACAGAAGAGATATAGAAACTGAAATTTTGCGCAGACTTGGCAAAAAATCCGGCATAAATGATAGGAATAAGCTCATTGTGGTAGGTACTCAAATTTTGGAACAAAGTCTTGATATAGATTTTGATGTAATGTTTACAGAGCTTTGTCCGATGGATCTCCTCTTGCAAAGGATAGGGAGATTGCACAGACACAAGCAGCGCGATAAGGAACGTCCCGAAGTTCTGAAAAAAGCCAAGTGTTTTGTCGTGTTTAATGATGATGGCAAAATGGATGCGGCAAGCACTAAAATTTATGGGAGTTGGCTTTTGTTTAGAACAGATGCGAAGCTCCCGGCATCAATTGATCTTCCTGCTTCTATACCGTGCTTAATCCAGGACGTTTATAGTGAAGTTATTGATTGCCAATCTGAGAATATAAGTGATATAGATTATCAAAGAGCTAAAGAAATTTATGTAAACAAGTTGTCTAATATGTCGAGCAAGGCAGATGTATTTAGATTGGGAGAACCATCGGAGTCAGGTGGAAGCAATTTGTATTTTGGCAGCGTCATGACGGGGATGTTGGATGGAGTTAATTTTGATATTGGTGATAAAAGGGCCGAGGTGGCGGTGCGCGATGGTATTTCCGGTTTTGAAGTGATTGTATTAGTAAAAAGAAGCGATGAAGTGTGCTTTGTGTCTTGGCAGGGCGGTGAAAGTGTCGCGTATAATTCTGTTCCAGACGCTGCTGAGATAGAAAAAATTCTTCGTCAGAGGGTAAGGCTTCCGATGGAAATACTGGGCTATGCAGGTGAACGCTTTGATGATGTGATTAAAGAGCTTGAAATTAAGACATTGAAAGTATTTGAAGAGTGGCAGTATGTCCGCAGGCTTTCTGGAGAATTGGTTCTGCTTCTGGATGAAAATTTTGAGACAGAGCTTTGTGGTTACAAAATAAAATATACGCTTCAAAGCGGAATGGAATATGAAAGGAGGAAGAATGAGTAATCCTGAGTTTAATTTGTTGGATGAACCTTGGATTCGAGTGTTGACGCTGAACGGCGAAGTGCAGGAAGTTTCTATGATCGAGGCGCTGCTTAGAGCGCACGAGTTTGCGGATCTGAGAGGCGAAATGCATGTTCAGGACGTGTGTGTACTTAGATTGCTGCTTGCAGTGCTCCATACCGTCTTTTCCAGATGCGATACCAACGGTACCCCAAGCCAGATCATAACTCAAAATGACGCATTGGGCAGATGGAAGGAATTGTGGGACAAACAGCGTTTCCCGGAAGAAGCTGTTATGGGATATCTTAAAAAGTGGAGGGAAAGATTCTGGCTATTTCATGATGAGAGACCGTTTTGGCAGGTTCCTGATGCCGCAAAGGGCACAGAGTATTCGGCGGCTAAATTGAATGGAAGCCTCTCGGAGAGTGGCAATAAAACAAGGCTTTTTGCGGGCATTTCGGGCGATGAAAAAGAGATGCTTAAATATGCAGAGGCGGCGCGGTGGCTGCTCTACGTGAACGCATTTGACGACACTTCTGCAAAGCCGAAAGCAAAGAATCTTCCTTCTCCCGGAGCGGGTTGGTTGGGGAAACTCGGCATTATATACGCGCATGGAGAAAATCTTTTTGAAACATTGATGCTTAACTTAACTCTTTTGAGGGATGGCGAATATGTTTGGGAAGAAGATAATATGCCGTGCTGGGAGCTTGATATGGCGAGAGCCGGGGAAAGAACAGAGGTGGCTCAGCCTAAAAATCAAGCTCAGCTGCTGACTTTTCAGTCGCGAAGGCTTTTACTCAGGCGAAATTCCGGTAAAGTTACTGGTTTTAATCTTCTCGGTGGCGATTTTTTTGAAAGGGAAGGCGCATTTGTGGAACAGATGACCACATGGGCGGAGCGCGAAAAGAAAATTGGTCAACCTCCGGTATATGAGCCGAGACGGCACAATCCTTCAAAAAAAATGTGGAGAGATTTTGGAAGTGTTTTTCCGGCAGAATTTGAAAAACATAAGCCGGGTGTCGTGAGTTGGGTCATGGCCTTGAATAAGAATTTTCGCTTAGAAAGAAATATGCTGATAAGCTTTAGGATTGTGTCTACACAGTATGGCGACAAAGATTTTTTTGTGGTGGATACATTTAGTGATTCTGTATCTTTCCATTCTAATCTGCTTGCTGATATGAGCATACCTTGGCGCAGATCGATAACAGAAGCAGTTGTCATTTGCGATAAATTAGCATTAATTGTGGGATTGTTTGCTGAAGTGCTCGATTTTGCAGCTGGCGGAAGCGGTGGACGCGAAATTGTAAATACGGCAAAAGAAAAATTCTATATAGATATAGATCGCAGTTTTAGACTGTGGCTTGTATCGATCGTTCCTTCAGGCGATTCGGATGAAATGGAAAAAAAGTGTTTGGAATGGAAAAATGAAGCTAAATCGGAGGCTCGCAAAATTTTGAAGAGTATGGTTGAGCGCGCGGGAAATTCGGCTTATGTAGGCAGAGTTGTAAAAAATACTTCGGATAAAGGCGAAGGTGTATTTTATTCCGCACCTAAAGATTATGAAAAATTCAGCGCGTTGATAAATAGAGTGTAAATAAGTGAAAAGGAGGAAATTGTGACAGAGGAGAAAGTAAAAACTGGCGTTTTTGTAAAGGTTAAGGATGTCGTTGGTACAAAACTTAAACGGTTCTGCACGCTTTTGGATGCAAAATCTTCAAGCCCTGCATTAAAGGCCGAGCTTGCAAAGTTAAGGCGAGGGTTAGGCAAGGCGCCGGGAGAGATCCCTGAACTCTGGGAAAGCATATTCGGCGAGATGCCTGAAGAATTATTTGGCACCGGAGAAAATCCGAGTCATTTGGAGTGGGCCGTGTACTCTGCGCTTACTTTGTATGCATTCCATCAGCAGGGCAATGATACTCCTATGCATGTTGACGGAGTTGATATTGGCAGAGCAGTTGCGCGTTTGACAATGTCGAATGAGGATGCCGCGGCTGCTGTCAGGCGCAGATTTAATATTTTTGCTACATCTGATGGAATAGAGGAACTGCTGTGGCATGCGCGCGGACTGGTGGGACTTTTGAAAAGCAGCGGCATACCAATTGATTATTCGAGGCTCGCCGAGGATTTCTTTAAGTATCAGCGCGTAGAATATCAGAATTCTGTGCGTCTGAATTGGGGCAGAAGTTTTTACAGCGAGCAGTCAAAGGCAACAAAAGAAAATAACAAAAATGCAATAATTGAGGAGGAATAATATGAAGACAAAGAGATTGTATGTGGATTTGCATGTTTTGCAGACAATGCCGCCAAGCTGTGTGAATCGCGATGATATGGGCAGTCCAAAGACCGCTATATTCGGCGGCGCGACAAGGGCGCGAGTATCCTCGCAAGCTTGGAAGCGCGCAATGAGGCTGAAATTTTGTGAATTATTCAGCAATGAAGAGTTAGGTAAGAGAACCGTGGAGGTCGTTGCAATGGTTGTCAATGAGATAAAGAAAATATCTCCCGATTGCGATGCCGAAAAAGCGGCGGCCGGCGCGGCGAAGGCATTGACACTCGCCGGACTTAAAATTGCGGGATATGATAAGGACGGCAATCCTAAGAAGAGTGACGGCAAAAAAGGTGAAAGCGACAAAAAGAAGAATGTGAGCGAGGCGCTGTTTTTTTTCAGTAATCCGCAGGCGCGTGCTGTTGCTAAGCTTGTTTCGGAAAATGATTTTGATGTTAAAAAGCTAAAGGAGGCCATCAAAAATGAGCCGTCATTTGATATGGTGCTTTTTGGAAGGATGGTCGCGGGCGACGCTGCGATGAATTATGATGCTGTGGCGCAAGTTGCGCACTGCATATCGACTCATGCAGTGACAAATGAATATGATTACTTCGTTGCTGTTGACGACTATAATAACGATACGGCGGGGGCGGCACATCTCGGTACTGTAGAGTTTAATTCTGCGACCTTGTATCGCTACGCAACAGTCAATGTAGGGGAACTTGCCAAGCAGCTCGGCGAAGATGCACCGCGGGTGCTGAACGGATTTGTAAACGCGTTTGTATCTTCTATTCCGACAGGAAAATTGAATACTTTTGCAAATAATACTACCACCGATATTGTGTATGTAGCAGTGAGAGAAGATCAGCCGGTGAATCTCTGCGGCGCTTTTGAGGCACCTGTTGCGGGCAAAAACGGCTATGTTGCGGCATCGATCGATAAAATGCTGAAATATGCGAAGGAGAAATATGAAAATTTTGTCGACAGTCCTGTAAGGTCTTTTGCGGTTGGAGAGGGATTCTCTGATTTAGCGGAGACTTTGAAATTCAAAGAGCTTTTAAAAGAACTTGAAAAAGAAATTAAAGAGCGAATCGGAGCTCTGAAGGAGTGATAAATGGGTACATTATTGCTTCGTCTGGTAGCTCCTCTTCAGTCCTGGGGCACAGATTCAAATTTCGATATTCGGCGAACAGAGCGTGAGCCTTCCAAAAGCGGCGTTATAGGAATGCTTGCTTCGGCTCTCGGTTTAAGTCGTGATGAAGAACTCGGAAGGTTAAAAGAATTAAAGTTTGGTGTCAGAGTTGACAGAGAGGGCGAAATTATAAGAGATTTTCATATTGCGCGTAACGATAAAGATGCGTATGTAACAAATAGATACTATCTCTCGGACGCAGGGTTTTTGGTAGGTCTGGAAAGTGATGATTCTGAATATCTCAAAGATTTGGCATACGCGATTACACATCCTGCTTTTCCTCTATTTTTAGGCAGGAGAGCATGTCCGCCCACTCAACCCTTATTTCTCGGAATCCGCGCAACAGATCTGAAGACTGCTCTGATCGAAGAACCTTCAATTGTAAAATCAAATAAAAAAAATGATGCAGTTGGTAAAATAAGAATGATAATTGACTGTGATCCGAGCGATAGCGATAGGGTGTTTTTGAACGATATGCCCGTTTCGTTCAGTCAAAGGCGCAGAAAGCATTCTGTGAGAACTGCAAAAGAGGAGTTTCTGGTTACTAAATGTGATAGTGATAATTCGCCCTCTAATGTTGATTTATATGGCGAGACTGAGCATGGTGCCATGAAAGGACTGTGAAGTATGTATTTATCGAGAATTGAATTAAATATTAAGCGCAGAAATACAATGAAATTATTGGCTTCGGCTGGATCGATTCACGGCTTGGTTGAGGGTGCTTTTGACGTTAGAGACAAAAGAAAGCTTTGGCGCATAGATAAGTTTGGCGGCAGAACTTATCTCATGATTTTGAGTGAGGACAAACCAATTTTTACAGCTGATGTCGCAAAGCATGCGAGTAACAATCTTCAGGGATGGGAGACGAAGGATTATGATCCGCTTCTTGGACGTGTGGTAAACGGTAGTGTTTGGCAGTTCAGACTTGTTGCAAATCCGACCAAAAGTATTGCATCCGGAGGCAAACGGGGCAGAGTTACTGCATGCGCCGGTTTTTCGGAGCAGGAGGCGTGGCTTCGAAAAAGAAGTCAAAATCATGGTTTTGAGTTGCTGGGAGAGAGTGCGTCGGTGGTTGAGAATAAATGGCACATTTTTAAAAAGGGTTGCGAAGATAGAAGACAGGTATCTATAAAGGCGGTGGCATTTGAAGGTTTTTTGAAAGTTGTGGATTGCGAGCTGTTCAGAAAAATGCTTATAAATGGGATTGGGCGCGGTAAAGCCTATGGAATGGGTCTAATGACAATAATTTCACCGTAGGTTTCATTTATGTCAAAATTTGGAGGAATGGATAAGCCTGGGCTGCATGCCCTGCCACAGATAAAGGATTGGCTTTCGTTTGTGTATCTTGAGCAGTGTCAGATAACCAAAAAAGATAGTGCCATTAAAGTGGCGGACGATAAAGGGATTATTTATGTGCCCGCTGCATCTATTTCTGTTCTTATGCTGGGCCCGGGGACTTTGATCAGCCATAGAGCAATGGAACTGATAGGAGATATGGGTGTTTCGGTGGTATGGGTGGGAGAGCATGGTGTTAGGTACTATGCCAGTGGCAGATCTTTGACTCATAGTTCGAGACTACTTGTCAAACAGGCTGCATTAGTAAGTAATCAAAGGACGCGCTTGGCGATTGTCAGGCGAATGTACGAGCTTCGTTTTCCGAATGAAAATGTAACGGGTTTGACTTTGCAGCAGTTGAGGGGGCGCGAGGGGAGTCGTGTGCGTGCGTTTTATCGCAGAAAATCGAAAGAATACGGTATTAGCTGGAACGGACGTGTTTACGATCCGGAAAATTTTGAGGATGGGGATGCGGTCAACAAGGCGCTGTCAATAGGCAATGCGTGTCTATATGGGCTTGCGCACGCTGTTATTGCTGCTCTTGGGTGTTCGCCTGGACTTGGCTTTATTCACACCGGGCATGAGAATTCTTTTGTGTATGACATTGCAGATCTTTATAAGTCAGAAGTCACTGTTCCGGTCGCCTTTAAGGTTGCCGGTGAAGAATCCGATATTTCTGGGCTCAATTTGGAATCGAAGGTAAGGCGTATGGTTCGCGACGAGTTTGTTGCGAAACGCATTTTGGAACGTATGGTTCGAGATATCAGGTGGCTGCTGTCTGATGGCGACGGTGACGAGGGCGAAAGTTCGGAACCCCGGAATGCATTATACTTGTGGGATGATCGAAAAGGTGCTGTTGAAAGCGGCAGACTTTATGGAGACTGCTGCGAACCGGAAGGCGATTCACCATGGTTGTGATAACATTAACAGATTGCCCGGCAAAGCTCAGAGGTGATTTATCAAAATGGATGTTTGAAATAAGTACGGGGGTGTATGTTGGTAACCTCAGCGCTCGTGTGCGGGAAGAACTTTGGGAAAGGATATGTGGAAATGCGGGCAATGGACGGGCATGCATGGTTTTCGGCACATCTGGTGAGCAGCGTATGGATTTTCGAGTTTGCAATACAAGCTGGGAGCCGGTAGATCTTGACGGATTGAAATTGATGCGTAGGCCAATTGTTTGCGCAGATGCAGAAGATTTGACAGGAATAGATGCTGCAGCGGATGCAGGACATGGAGCGAAATTGGGTTTCAGCAAAGCCGCTAAAATGCGGGGCCTAAGAAATTTCAGGGGAAAGCCAAGCTTTGGAAAAGAGGAAGAGTATGTAGTTATAGATATTGAAACAACCGGGTTGTCGTTGCAGCATGATGCGATTATTGAAGTGGCTGCGATACGCATAGTGGAAGGTGTGGTTAAAAGCGTGTTTTCTGAACTTATTAATTTTGGAGGAAATATTCCAGACGAGGTAGTTTTATTGACTGGATTAAGTTCAGAGATGCTTATTCGTGAAGGTAAGGATTTACAGCGTGTGATGGAGGATTTTCTGGAATATGTTGGAAAATCTAAAATTATCGGACACAATGTAGCTTTTGATATGAAATTTATTCATAGAGATTGCGGGATCAGCGGACTTCCAATAATCTCCAACACGGTGGAGGATACTGTAAATTTAGCGAGGAAACACGGTGTTGGATGTGATAATTATAAACTCGAAACAGTTGCAAAATCCCTCGGAGTTGAGGTAGGGGATAGGCATAGGGCACTAAGTGACTGTTATTTGACTTATAATGTGTATGAGAAGTTAAAGAAAAAATGATGTGCTGAGGATCTTTAGGCACTGAATTTGAATGTATTTTTAGTGTGTTCCCCGCATCCGCGGGGATGATCCTTGTTTCGTGCGGAAAGAACTGAAAATCTGGGCGTGTTCCCCGCATCCGCGGGGATGATCCCTGTCAAGACATTTTCGGAGCCAAAGGCAGAGCGTGTTCCCCGCATCCGCGGGGATGATCCCCATTCGTTGAGATTGTAAAAAACAGAGGCTGAGTGTTCCCCGCATCCGCGGGGATGATCCGGGCATCAGCTAAGACAAGGCGGCAGGGCAAAAGTGTTCCCCGCATCCGCGGGGATGATCCTTAAATCGATTTTGAAGTATTGCCTCGTTCGTTGTGTTCCCCGCATCCGCGGGGATGATCCCAGATACAGATAACATATTACAGCCATTTTTGCGTGTTCCCCGCATCCGCGGGGATGATCCTCATCTGGAGTAACTACAATAAATCCGCTCTGAGTGTTCCCCGCATCCGCGGGGATGATCCCGCTCTGTTTTGCACATTTATAAGCGATTATGTGTGTTCCCCGCATCCGCGGGGATGATCCTATTAGCCAGCAAAATAAGCTTGAAATTTTCGGCAGTGTTCCCCGCATCCGCGGGGATGATCCTATTTGACGAACCACGCTCCCTTTTGCTTCAGGGTGTTCCCCGCATCCGCGGGGATGATCCTTTTGTGAAGCTTAATAGCTGGATTGTAGAGCTGTGTTCCCCGCATCCGCGGGGATGATCCTTTTCCACTAATGTAGGATTTTTATAAGCAAACGTGTTCCCCGCATCCGCGGGGATGATCCTCTCTTACCAGAAAATATTAAGGAAGGAGTTAAGTGTTCCCCGCATCCGCGGGGATGATCCTCAAACTTTGGTTGTCCTTTCTGCTCGGCATCGGTGTTCCCCGCATCCGCGGGGATGATCCCAGCCTTTTCGCCGTAGCGCAAGACACTGTCCAGTGTTCCCCGCATCCGCGGGGATGATCCTCTCTTAAGCTGCTACATCGAGGCAATGCCCGAGTGTTCCCCGCATCCGCGTGGATGATCCGGCGGGTGTTTTTGGGTCTGATGAAATTGAAAAGTGTTCCCCGCATCCGCGGGGATGATCCTATTGCTGCCACGGCTCCCCAAAGTCCGGTTACGTGTTCCCCGCATCCGCGGGGATGATCCCCAGATTTATTAGCTGTGCGCTTTCCGGCGTTAGTGTTCCCCGCATCCGCGGTGATGATCCGTTTGAATATAAACGGTAATCCAAAGGTTAGTCGTGTTCCCCGCATCCGCGGGGATGATCCTATCAGTTCTGCCACTCTCTCACAGTGGGTAAAGTGTTCTCCGCATCCGCGGGGATGATTCTCGATTCAACGGGCATAATCAATTTAAATTGCCGTGTTCCCCGCATCCGCGGGGATGATCCCTTTACGCGATCAGTTGCTGACAGATACTTATAGTGTTCCCCGCACTCGCGGGGAGAAAGTTAATGTAGAAGAAAGGGTAAGTGTTTTAAGAAGCACGATTGGCGACCGGATG
>JBGZBP010000016.1:0-4623 GCA_041844735.1 Bacillota bacterium | reverse complement strand
CCTGCCCAGTGTGTTGAAGCTGCGCCCCAGCTCCATATCCACCATTTCCAAATTCTGCTTTGCCAGAATCAGCGGCGTATTCTCGTTCTTTCCTGAGCTTGTGTTAAAAAATCCCATATTTTTTTCTCCTTTTTCAGTTTTTATATTAATTTCTGTGTATTATTTTTATGGGGCGGACTTAAAAGCTCGCCCGGATTTACGGCTCTTACGAGCCGTAGGGGAGATACCTGATTATCAGATACCGGATTACAGCTTCACCCACAAAGCGGGGCACACGCCGAAGTAGTCGTCGTAGACGCGGTGGACGAACTCACTGACCGAGCCGTCGTCATAGACGGCAGCCGCGCCACTCCAACTGAAGCCCCGCGAGCGAAGCCAATAAGAATCATAATTATCCATTAATTTCTCTATGATACTTATCTTATGATCCGTTATTTTGTCTGAATAGCCCATCTTGTCAATCAGATCCCATCTTAACTTCTGCTTGTAATATTCGGTTACCTTTGCTTTCCTGTCATCATCAGATTTAAAGTATTTCTGGGCTTCATCTATGCTCAGCAGGCATACCCTGTCGTTAGTGTCCTTGCCGCCGTCTGTGCCATATTTACCATCCTTATTCACCACCTTGGTGCTTTGTATTTTATTTTTTTCAGAGGATGAAAACGCGGCATTCATGAAGTCTTCATTCAACCACTTTCTAATATCACTCTTTTCCCATGTTATAGCCTCATATATCCCATCACTTACGTGATATGGCTGTACATCTATTATCTTCTCTGTCATTATCAGGATCTTATCCCCGTTTTTGTCCAAGACCTGCCATATCAGTTTTTCTTTACCATTATTTTCTTTACCATCCTGTTCATATGTGCCGAAATATACCTTATCTCCGACCTTGACCTCCTTCGATAAATTCTTAGGCTTAGCCTCCGCATCTGTGCTGAGTATTCCTATCATAGCTGCCGTACAGACCGTCAGCATTGCCGCTTTTAATATTTTTTTAAGCATAACCTTCCTCCGTTAATATGTTTTTTATATCTTCTTAATAGTCTGCCGAGTTTAACTATACAAAAGTGGACTTTCAATATAGGCAAACATTAGCAAACTGTCTTACACATACGCATCAATAAATCCTCTACAGACTCTCCTTTATACAGGCACTATAATTTCCCATAATGTCCCTTTTAAGTTCGCCAAAATTGCATTCCTTACGACTCGTATGAGAAATATCTGATAATCAGATATCAGATTACAGATTCACCCACAAAGCAGGACGAACACAGTTGTAGGCACCGTCGCCAAGCTCCTCGACCTTGTCACCACTGAGGTAGCTCACATAGATCGCACCGTCGTAACCTACGCTATCCGCGATATACAGACCGTAGCCCGGCGAGCGAAGCCAATAATTATAACAATTATCCTGCTCTTCCTCTATCTGTCTTATACTGTCATCCCCTACTTCTTCTCTGCTGCAGTAGAAAATCATAAACTTTCTTAACTCCTGTTTGAAATATTCTGTCACCTTTGCCTTCCTATCATCATCAGATTTGAAATATTTCTCAGCCTCCTCTGCACTAAGCAGAAATACCTTGTCGGTAGTATCATTGCCGCCATCCGCGCCGTATTTACCATCCTTATTCACCACCTTGGTGCTTTGTATTTTCTGTTTTTCGGCGGATGAAAATGCGGCATTCGTAAAGTCTTTATTCAGCCATTTTCTGATATCGCTCTTTTCCCATGTTATAGGATCAAAATGGTCGTGATATGGACGCATATCTATCAGCTTCTCCGTCACTATCAGGACCTTATTCCCTTTTTTGTCCAATACCCGCCATGTCAGCTTTTCTTTACCGTTGCTTTTTTTGCCGTCCTGCTCGTATTTGCCGAAATACACCATATCCCCGACCTTGGCCTTCTTCGATAAATGCTTAGGCTTAGCCTCCACATCAGCGCTAAGTGTTCCCAGCATAGCTGCCGCACAGACAGTCAGCATTGCCGCTTTTAATAATTTTTTAAGCATAACCTTTCTCCTTTAATCTTAATATATTAATTTTTCTTCTGTATAACTGCTCAGGCTCACTTAATCGCCGTCACCTCCTATCGACATTTTTACCTCTAACCTCCTTTTCTTATTTTTAGACATAAAAAGACAGTCGTTTTAAAACACCAAAACGACTGCCTAAATTATTATATTTAAACATATAAATAACTTGTATTAAATTAGATACAACGTCCTGTCCTGTCCTGTCCTCTGCATATCCTTGTCAAGCCCTTTCCTCATATTTTTACAATTTTTTACGGTTTTTGTCCCTTATGTTCAAAAAACCGATAAAACAAAGATATATAGAATATATTTTATAAGTTTTGCATATATATGACTAATTATACTATACTTCCGCCAATTAGTCAAATATATAGATCACTGATATATTTTTAAAAAGGAAAGTGCTGATTTCACGAACAGCACTTTGCAGAGCAAGAGGCTTTGGAAAACCGTGATTGCCATACGCCAAAATGGGATCTACCGTATGAATGACATACTTGTCATACAATCCAAGTACATATCCAGTCTTGCATTGATATATCCTGCAAACAGATTTTCCATTGCAGCAAGCTTATGTTTTACATGATACTCATCAAATGCATTGTAGTAGGCAATTCTATCTGTAAATTTAATGTCGATAGGCGGAAAGCCTGCTTTCATCAATTCAAGATTCACAAGCAGTCTTCCGGTTCTGCCGTTACCGTCAATGAAAGGGTGGATACTTTCAAATTCGATATGGAAACGAGCCAATTTTGTTACGATATGCTCTGTACTTTCAGCAAAATCACGCAACAGCTGTTCCATCTTCGGTAGAATAAGATACGGCTGCACAGGTTCATGCTGTGCACCCATAATACGAACCGGAACTCTACGGTAGACACCACGGTCTTCTTTCTTATCGGCAAGGACAAGATAGTGAATCTGTTTGATAATGCTCTCGCTGATCGGAACATTAGCTTTCACAAGTTCACTCACAAAATCAAATGCCTCTTTATGACCGACTGCCTCCATATGGTCCTTTAATGGTTTTCGGTCAATCGTAAGACCTCGGAGTACCATGTCCGTTTCTCGTAAGCTAAGACTATTTCCTTCAATGGCATTAGAGTTGTATGTGTATTCCACGATAAATTCTTCATTAAGTCTTGCTGCTTCTCCCGCTGTTAAAGGTCTTCTGCCATCCAGTTCAATTTTTTTACGATCGATTTGCGCTAAAAGGCTCTCCTTTGATTTGTAGCGACCGTCAGCAGGTTTCTTTGCATTCACAGGAATTTTCCAACCACGCCCTTCTCTGTACGCCCCCGGAATTTTCCCCTCAGAGCAAAGAACTCGAATTCTTCTATCAGAAATACCCCATTTTTCAGAAGCCTGTTTTACTGTCATAAACATAGACTGTCCCTCCAATCTATCATATAGTATACCATTTTAACGGAATAACATCAATAATATCGGAATAACATTTGCTAAAATAACGGAATAATACAAGCCTGTTTAATTCCAAAAAAAGGCACCTGCAATGCTGCATGGTACCTTTTATTACCACTGAAAAACTTGTTTTTTTAGCTGTTTGCAACAGTTTTCCCATTTCCCACAGCTCACATTCCATTACATCAATTTCACCATTATTGTATGGAACTTTTTTCAAATATTGTGATTGTACGAATGCTGTCTTCCTCAAAGAAAAGAATTCTCTCTCGCATTTTATTTCTTGCTTCATAGCATCGAAATTTTTTTAAAGTACATTGAATAATTTATCATAATTCATATTTTGCCATTTTCTGCAAATTCATATTTGTCATACTGATATAAGTTCTCTTGCAAATGTTCTCGCATGAGCTTCCTTTTCTTCATTCATAAACGGCTCTTTCAGATTTCTCTGTCGCTCCGCCAACATTCCTGCATAGGTTAAATCACAATGTTTGCAATATCTCTTCATCATTTCTTCATAAAGATCGGCACCTTTTTCGATGGAATATCCGCAGGTAGTAATCAATGCAACTCTCTTTCCGCTAAAAAGTGCAGGCCCTTTCGGATCATCTCCATAATACTTGCATGAAGCATACACTGATCTGTCAACCACCGCTTTCACTGGAGCGGGAGCTGCCCATATGTAAATGGGAGCTGCAAACACAATCAGATCAGATTCAGTCATAGATGACAAAATCGGTTCCATATCATCTTTTATAACACAATAAACTCTTTTGGAATCTTTCTGGCACCTAAGACACGCACGACAACCTTGAATTCCTTTCTCATATACATCATAATAATCAACCTTCATCCCATTTGACTTTAGTTCCTCGATAAAAGGATGCAATAATGATGCTGTATTCCCTTTTTTACGCGGACTTCCGAATACAATTGTACACTTCACCTACATACACTCCTTTAAATTTATCTATTTTTTCAATCCGTAATTTATATTACCCTATGTCAAGCTCCTTAGCATATTTCAACACACCATAAATATCCGGAGCTTTTGGTCTTATTTGATATGCCATAAAGTTATTGTACGGTACATCAAATGGCGGAATAATTCCAAAAGAGTTTATTGTGTTATAAAAGATGATATGGAACCGATT
>JBGZBP010000015.1:0-15397 GCA_041844735.1 Bacillota bacterium | reverse complement strand
GGCGAACGAAGAACAACCCTGTTTTAATCGGTGAGCCGGGGGTTGGAAAAACGGCGGTAGTAGAAGGGCTTGCTCAGAGAATTTTAAACGGGGATGTACCTGAGGGACTTAAAGATAAGACCATTTATGCTCTGGACATGGGTGCTCTGATAGCCGGTGCGAAATTCAGAGGAGAGTTTGAGGAACGATTAAAGGCTGTTCTCAACGAGATTGAAAAGTCGGACGGCAGAATAATACTGTTCATAGACGAAATTCATAATATAGTGGGAGCAGGAAAGACGGAAGGCTCAATGGATGCAGGGAATCTATTGAAGCCGAAACTGGCAAGAGGTGAGCTGCACTGCATAGGTGCAACTACACTTGATGAATACAGAAAATATATTGAAAAAGATGCTGCACTTGAAAGGAGATTCCAGAAGATACTCGTGGATCAGCCTACAGTGGAGGATACAATTTCAATACTTAGAGGGCTTAAAGAAAGATTTGAAATACACCATGGAGTGCGCATTACAGATAATGCGTTGATTGCTTGTGCAACACTCTCAGACAGATATATAAGCGACAGGTTTTTGCCCGACAAGGCTATCGACCTTATGGATGAGGCGGCGTCAAAGATAAGAACGGAAATCGACAGCATGCCTGCCGAGCTTGACGAAATTGCCAGAAAAATAATGCAGCTGGAGATTGAAAAACAAGCTTTAGGTAAAGAGAGCGACCATGCTTCGGCAACAAGGAAGAAAAATATAGAAGAAGAACTGTCCGAACTCAAAGAAAAAAATTCCGTAATGAGAGCGCAGTGGGAAAATGAGAAAACGGCAATACTGGCGCAAAAGGAGCTCAAGCAGGAAATAGAGAATATAAAGCACGATATAGAAGAGGCGGAAAGAAACTACGATCTTGATAAGCTTGCAAAGCTTAAGTACGGCACCTTGCCGGATTTGGAGAAAAAATTGCAGGAAGCAAAGGAGAAAAATGAGGCAAGATTGCTGAAAGAGGAAGTCGGCGAGGATGAAATCGCAGATGTTGTCTCCAAGTGGACAGGTATTCCTGTAAGCAAGCTGGTGGAAGCTGAAAAGGAAAAGCTGATGAAGCTGTCCGACGTGCTGCACGACAGAGTGGTAGGTCAGGACGAAGCGGTAAAAGCGGTTTCCCAAGCGGTGATAAGAGCAAGGGCGGGGCTAAAGGATGAAAACAGACCTATAGGTTCGTTTATATTCTTAGGACCTACAGGCGTCGGCAAGACGGAACTGGCTAAGTCTTTATCGGAAGCCTTGTTTGACAGCGAAAAAAATCTGATAAGGATAGACATGTCCGAATATATGGAAAAGCATGCTGTGTCACGTCTGGTGGGAGCACCTCCGGGATATGTGGGATATGATGAAGGAGGTCAGCTCACAGAGGCAGTCAGACGCAAACCGTACAGTGTTATACTGTTTGATGAAATAGAAAAAGCACATCCTGATGTTTTCAATATCTTGCTGCAGCTTCTTGATGATGGACGTTTGACCGACAATCAGGGCAGGACGGTTGACTTCAAAAATACGATTGTCATAATGACATCAAACATAGGAAGCATGTATTTGATTGAAAATATAGAGAAAGACGGCAAAATAGACGACAGTGTAAAACAGCAGGTTGAAGATGAACTCAAAAGGAATTTCAGACCTGAATTTATCAACAGAATAGATGATATTGTAGTATTCAGTCCACTCACATCAGCACAGATACAGGAAATTGTAAAATTGATGCTGGTGCCGCTCCAAAGAAAATTGGCGGAAAAAGAAATTTCACTTGAAATCACGCCGGAGGCTCACGAATATGTTGCAAAAGAGGCATACGTACCGGCATACGGAGCGAGACCGATTAAGAGATACTTGCAGAGCAATATAGAAAACAAGGTGGCGGAAATGATAATTAAAGGCGAAATTGAGCAGGGTGGAAAGATAACTGTAGATAAAGGCGACGAAGGACTTGTATACACTACTTCACAATCGGTGTGATTGGACTTTTGTGCAAACGGGAAAATTAAGCTGTGGGGTCAGAACAAGATTTAGAAAAATCGATTAGAAAAAAGATTGAAAGAGGAGATGATAAAATGCTATTTGTATGTTATCCGAGGTGCAGCACCTGCAAAAAAGCGGAAAAATGGCTTTCAGACAATGGTAAAGAGTTTGAAACGAGAGATATAAAAACGAACAACCCGGGAAAAGAAGAACTTAAAAAATGGTACGAAATGAGCGGGCTTGATATAAAGAAATTTTTCAATACAAGCGGGCTTCTTTATAAGGAAATGGGTCTGAAGGACAAACTCAAAGAGATGAGTGAAGATGAAAAATTGGAATTGTTGTCTACTGACGGAATGTTGGTGAAAAGACCTATTCTGGTAGCAAACGATAAAGTGTTGGTAGGATTTAAGGAAAGCGAATGGCAGGAGACACTTAAATAGGCTTTAAATTTTGTGTGATGACTTGTAGACAGAATGATGTGATGATATAATGAACGAATTGTAGCCTATAAGACTTTGCAAGGAGGTATTGAAGATGAAAATAAATGTAGGATTGCTGGGCATGGGCAATATAGGGACAGGTTCTTATCAAACTCTGGAAATGAACAGAAAAACAATCTTTGAAAGGACCGGTCTTGATATAGAGATAACGCGAATCTTAGAAAGAGATGTCGATAGGGATAGAGGGTTTTTTGTACCGAAAGAAAAATTTACTCAAAATCCCGATGATATTTTTTCAGATGAGAACATAGATATAGTTATTGAGCTGATCGGAGGCATCGAACCGGCGACAACATTCATGATGGAAGCACTTAAAAACGGGAAACATGTGGTAACCGCAAACAAAGCCGCAGTGGCGGCGAACTATGACATGCTCCTTGAAACAGCGTATGAAAACAAGGTGATGTTCAGATATGAAGCAAGTGTGGGTGGCGGAATCCCTGTCATAAACGCTTTAACTAAGGCGCTTTCAGCAAACGAATTTGAGGAAATCCACGGAATAGTTAACGGAACTACCAACTACATATTGTCGCAAATGACGGACTTTGGACTTGACTATGCCGATGTGTTAAAAGTTGCACAGGAAAAAGGCTTTGCCGAAGCCGATCCGACTGCCGATGTTGAGGGCATCGATGTGGCGAACAAGCTGGCAATCCTTATGGCGATATGCTTTGGGATACGATTGGCGCCTATGGATATACCCAGAGCCGGGATTACTGCGATTTCAAAAGAAGATATTGATATCGCGGCGTCCATGGGATACAAAATCAAGCTGCTTTGCTCTGCGAAAAAGACAGGCAACGATGTTGAGTGTCATGTTAAACCTACATTCGTTCCGTTTGGACACCCGATAGCGGCAGTTAATAATGAGTTTAATGCAATATTTGCAAAGGGTAATGCAGTGGACGATTTGATGCTTTACGGTAAAGGAGCGGGACCGCTTCCTACAGGCAGCGCAGTAATGGGAGATGTAATAGAAATCGCCACGGCTATAAGCAAAGAAGTTGCATTCGATTTACCGCCAGTAAAGGAAAATAAAGAGTTGAAATATATAGGCGAGGGCGCAGACGAGAGATATATCAAACTCAGTGTCAACGAGGATGTTACGCTTGGGGATGTGGCGGCATGTCTGGCAAATAACGGACTGGATATTAAGTCGTGCAGACAGTTGTGTGCTTCGGATGACAAAAAAGGCAGGGCAGGATATGTGTTTATCATAAATGCCGTTTCGGGAAAGGCGCTTGAAACAGCTCTCGAAAAAATTTGCAAAGACATTGATTCCGTGAAGGTATCAAGTGTAATAAATATTTTGTAGCTATTAGGAGGAAGAACATATCATGACACTATTTCAACAGTGGGAAGAATTGATTAATAATCAGACGGATGCCACATTTAAAGCATTCTGGGAAAAATACAGCTCTACAGAAACAGCAATATACAAGGATATACTTGCTAATTTCAAAAAGAAGCCTACAGGGACATTTAAGGAGCTCGTAGAAAAATATGAAGCCGATCCGGTGATATTCATGGGATTTCTTGACGGAATAGACTCAAGCTTGAAGAAATCGCAGGATTTTAAGAACTTTAATGAGGATTCGGAAATCAAGCTCGATATAGACTTTGAAAAACTGTATTTTAATATGCATGATGCATCTGCCGAATATTTATACAATCTTCCTGAATGGGAGAATGTCTTGACGGAAGAGAGACGAGAAGAGATTTACAAGGAGTATAAAAAATCCAAGACGGTGGTTAAGGATAAATTGCCGGGTAGAAATGACCCATGTCCTTGCGGCAGCGGAAAAAAATATAAAAAGTGCTGTGGGAAATAGGTGGACGGAGAAATGTCATTACATATAGTCTTTGTAGAACCGGAGATTCCTCCAAATACAGGAAATGTAGCCAGAACATGCGCAGCCACGGGGACTAAGCTGCACCTCGTGAAGCCCTTGGGATTTTCAATAGACGATAAGGCTCTAAAAAGAGCGGGACTGGACTATTGGGAGTTTGTAGACCTGGAAGTGCATGACAGCCTTGAAGATTTTTTGAAAAAATACGACGGTATGCCGATGTATTTGTCAACAACAAAGGCAAAAAAGAATTATGCCGAGGTTGAGTACGAAGAAGACGCAATGCTTCTGTTCGGGCGGGAAACAAAGGGATTACCAAAAGAATTTATAGAAAAAAATATCGACAGAGCCATAAGAATTCCAATGGGAAATGATGCGAGATTGCGTTCGCTGAACCTTTCCAATGCAGCAAACATAGTATTGTTTGAAGCGTTAAGACAACACGGATTTCCTAATTTAAAGTGAACCAAAATGCAAAACTCTTGCGAGCTACTTGATAAAATGGTAATATAAAACAAAACAGGTAGTAAGACTTTTATATGCAGGGGGAATGCAGGTATGATTAAGCGGAAGTTAAGAGGGTCAGTGATTGTCGTTTTGATTATTATGCTCATGTCGGTGAGCGTTACGAGTTATGCAGAAAACAATCGGGCTAATATAGTGCCGAAGACGGATTATGCTAAAGAATTTATAAAGCTTTGTGATGGGCAAAATTGGTTTATATATGAAGTTGAAAGACTGCTTAACATTGAGCAGAAAACGATTTCAGAAATAAAAAACAAACAGGATTTTAAAAATATAAAACATATAGGACTTTCGGGTAGAATGATAAGCGGCGCCATACCTAGGGCTGTCGGTGAGTTGTTCAACTTGGAGAGTCTTTTTTTGTCTGAAAACAAGCTTACAGGAAAGTTCCCGACACAACTGTTCGGGCTTGACAATTTGAAAAACATTGACGTATCAAGCAACCTTTATACAGGCAACATCCCGGCAGAGTTCGGTATGATGAAGTCGCTCAGAAGCATTAATTTAAGAAAAAATAAATTTGCCGGAGAGATTCCGAAACAAATTCTTGAGAACAGCAAGATAAGTACTTTGGATGTATCAAGTAACGGATTAAACAGAAAGCCTAAGGATTTTAACAAGATGCAGGCATTAAAATATATTGCCATTTCCGACAATCCGTTTTCGGATGCCGGAATGCCCGACACTTCAATGCTCAACGACATAAAAGTAATTTCCATGTGGAATTGTAATATAAAAGGTGAAGTGCCCGAATACATATATGACAAGGGGAGCCTGGAGATTCTGGATTTGGCTGACAATAAAATTACGGGCAAGATTGATGAAAGATTTTCAAATATGCACAATCTGGAGATGCTTTCTCTAGGGAAAAATAGCATGCAAGGACGCATCCCCGATATATTCGGGACAATGCCCAAGTTGAAAATTTTAGACTTAAATCACAATATGCTTGTGGGAGCAGTGGATGCAAATATAAAAAATATCAGCGAAGTACATTTGGACGGTAACTATTTGACAGGAGACAACTTAAAAGAAATCGGCAAAAATGACGATAACTTCTGTGACGGCGCAGTATCGCCGCAGTATAGACTCACTTTGCCGAGTTTTACAGTGATATCGAAAAATCAAAAGACAAATATATATTTGCTTTTAAAAAATCTGAAAAATACGCAGCAAGATACTGATAAAAAAGTATTGTTGCAGCCGGACAGCTATGAAGTCGACATTTTAAATGATGCAGAAAACAAGGTGAAACTCACAAGAGATAAAAACGGGATATATATAGAAACAGACAAAGATATCAGCAGAGAAGAAAGGATAGAACTGAAAATATTTATTAAAGAAAATCAGGGCTCGGACTATTCCACAGCTGCAACTACGATTACAACATTCATACCGAGGATGTCTGCGATTATGCCGAGTGTTGAAAATGAAAAGAAAAAGGAAACCCACTTTGCATATATTAATGGATATCCTGATAAAACATTCAGAGCGGATAAAAGTGTAACAAGAGAAGAAATAGCTAAAATGTGTATAGCCGCATTCAACATGAGAGTGCCTGACAAAGATGACGTAAAGCATCAAATATATGAAGATGTCAAAATAAGCAGATGGTCCATAGGATACATCACAAGAACCACTGAACTTGGATGGTTTAAGGGATATGGAAGCGGAAAATTCGGTCCCGAGAATCACATATCAAGAGCGGAACTTGCGGCATGTCTTGTACGAATATCAGAGCAAAAAGAGCCGATAACAATCAAAGATACGACGATTCAAGAAGAAAAGCCGGCATTGGAAGATGGAGTGAACGAAAGTCAAGGCAATACAAATATAACTGATAAGTCAATAGCTGATAAATCAATCAAAAAGTTTTCTGATGTGAAGGACAATAAATGGTATACAGAATATATTTCCAAGGCTGCTTCCATGGGATTAATAAGAGGATACGAGGATGGCACATTCCGACCGGAAAACAAGGTTAAAAGAGTAGAGGCGGTTTTGATGATTAACAGAATGCTGGAGAGAAATGTTGAAAATGAGAGAGATGTCATAATGAAACTGACAAATCCGTTTAAAGATTTAAAGGAGACATATCACTCTTATATGGATATCATAGAAGCATCGGTGACTCACGAATGTGAATTGCATTAATTAATCCGGAGGGCAGTTTTGTGAAAAAGAGAATTTACGAGATAATAAAAAATATATTGGACATGGGTAAAATGAAGCAGCTGACATTAGTAACGGCAATGTTGGTTTGCTTAGCAGTTTCAATACTGTGGGTGAATGAGGAAAGTATTTACGGAGCAGAATTGACAGGAGGAGATTTCAATCCCGAATCGGGCAAAATTGAAATGGAATTCAGATTTGATGTGACGCAGAGAACAGACATAGAAGTACATGTGGACGGAAGTAATTGGGGAAACTTACTTAAAGATTATGAGGTGCAGGGCACGAAGGGCGACTTGACCCCATGGGATTCAATGAATGACGCCGACTGTGAACCTAAAAGCGTAGATCCGATGAAAATCCCGAACGTTGAAATAGAAGAGATAGAGAAGGACGGGAAAAAACTGCTTCGTCTTACATGGGATGGAAGAATAGACGGCATACCTGTAATCACAGATGATGAAACGGTTGACGAAGGTGTAATAATAATAATGGTAAAGCCGCAGGGATATCCGGAGAGAAATGTCCCATGCACGTATGAAACCAAGCCTGACGGAAGCACTGTAAAGAAGCCGGGAAAAACATGGACTTGGACACAAGATCCAAGCCTGATAGTGTCACTACCTATATACATCGACTACAAGAAAATGAGAGAAGGAGATTATGATAATTGTTTCCTGATGGTTAAAGGAGGCACATCATACAAAATAACCTGTGAGATGCCCGAGGTGTTTGCGGGAAACAGGGGATTGGTTAAAAAATTTGCAGCATATATGAATAATAATGCAATAGCTGATGTTGAAGTGGGAGATCCCATTAACATGATTGACGGAAACTATACTTTCAGTTATCCCGACATGAAGCTTGAGGGAGTCAATCCTTTGACTTTTATGAGACTTTACAGCTCAAGGGATGAGGGCGGAAGCCTCGGAAAAGGATTTACGCACGGTTATGAATACAGCCTTTTCGATGATAACGGTATAATAAGAGTTACGATGCCGTATGGAGATGAAGTAAGATTTTTATACACAGGAACAAAATACAGAAAACTGCAAAACCAAGGCTTCGACCTGGTAAAAGAAGGCTCGGGATTTACAATGACACACGAAGAGGGAGCCAAATTTTACTTTTCATCGGACGGAAAGCTTATGCGAGTTGTTACACCTGATGGAATAGAAGCTGCCAACCTGACCTACGAAGACGGAAAGCTGAAAAAAATAAAAGGTATTGCGGGGGAATACAATCTTTTATGGGAAGATGGAGAACATATAACATCTGTGGAAGACAGTGCCGGCAGAAAAACTGTTTATACATACGAAGGTGGGAATATGGTGTCCGTACAGAACATAGACGGCAATGTTGTTAAGTATTCATATGACGAAAACGGATATATGACGGAAGCAACAGATTTGAACGGAAATGTAATTATTACCAACACATATGATAAAAAAGGCAGAGTGCTGAGGCAGACATTTATTAAGGCAGGCATGCCGCAGACCATAGAGATGGAGTATGACGATGCCAACAGGATAAACACGTATACTTCAATGCAAGGAACAAAAAAACAATTTGCGTATGACAATCATAGAGAGATTCTATCGGTAAAGGAAATTGATAAGAACGGGAAAATCATCTCATTTGAGAACACCTTTGAAAAGAGTGTGCCTGTTAAAGCGAAGTATGCAGAGAATCAGGAAGTATCTTATGAAGTCGATGATAAAGGAAGAGTAAGTAAAATAATATATCCGGACAGGCATGCCGTAAAACTGGAATATTCGGACGGAAGTCTAATAAAAACCGTCGAATATCCGGATAGGAGCACGGAGGAGTATCGTTATGATGCAATAGGAAAATTGCAGGAAGAAAAGGATAGAAACGGCAACAGGACAACATATGAGTATTATTCTAATGGACTTTTATATAAAATTATCGATGCCCTTGCGGGAGAGACAATCTATGGATATGACGATAAAGGTAGAATAATATCGGTGAAGAATGCAGAGGATGAAGAAAAGACATTCAAATACAACGAACAGGGTTATGTTGTCGAAACG
This sequence comes from Bacillota bacterium, assembly GCA_041844735.1. GTDB lineage: Bacteria > Bacillota > Clostridia > Peptostreptococcales > Anaerovoracaceae > CAJPNN01. The sequence goes on along the minus strand of JBGZBP010000015.1, from coordinate 6,290 downwards.
ACAGATGCTATGGGATGCACTGTAGAATACAAATATAGTTCCGGAGGACTGATAGAAGAAGTTAAGGATGAGATGGGCTATGTTACCGGATATGAACATGATAACAACGGTATGGAGACGAAAGTTGTTGACGCATTGGGTAATTTTGAGACAAAAGAATACACTGTCGGCGGCGAAATACTCAGAGAAACGGATAAGATGGGCAATACTACACATTATGAGTATGATGAGTACGGTAACCTCAAAACGGTTACCGATCCGGAAGGCAACTTCGTAGAATACGAATATGATGAATATGACAGACTGCTTAAGTCTATAGACGAGGAAGGGAATGCCACAAACTATGAGTATGACGATCTTGGAAGAGTGACGAAAATTAAGGATGCACTTTTGCGTGAGACATTGTACGAGTACGACCACATGGACAGGGTAGTTAAGATGGTGGAACCCGGAGACAAGGTGACGCTTTATACGTATGATTATGATGGCAGACTGATTAGAAAACAGGAAGCCGAAGATACGGTTACAGAATATGAGTATGATAAAAACGGTAACAGGATATCTGAAACGGACTCCGAAAATATTAAGAAGTCCTACTATTATGATGCCTTAAACAGAAAAATTGCAGAAAAAGACGGAGAGGGTAATATCACAAATTATGAATATGATAAAGTTGGAAGGAAGATAGCAGAGATAAATGCTCTTGGTGAGAGAAAAGAATATTCATATGATAAGACCGGTAATATGATAAGCATGAGAGACCCTCTTGGAAACGAGAAGAAATTCGAGTATGATAAAAAGGGTAGGAAAATAGCGGAAATAGATGCTGCCGGCGGCGTAATAAGATATGAATATGATGCAGTTTCCAACGAAGTCAAAAAGACTGACCAGGAGAATAATTCAACAGTCTATACATACTACAAAGACGGTACAATGAAGTCGGAAGTGGACCCTAACGGAAATATCACAGAGTATGAGTATGACAGGAAAGGTCAACTCACTATGACGAAAAACCCTGATGGCGGAATGTTGAAGTATGAGTATACAAAAACAGGAGAAATCTCCAAAATGATTGATCCGATGGGCAATGTCACCATTTATGAATATGACCCGTTAAACAGACAAAAGAAAATTATAGATCCTAGAGGAAATGTACAGGAGAACATGTACGACATTTTCGGAAATTTATCAGAAGAATATTTGAACGGAATCAGAATCAACAGAACGGTATATGATAAAATGGGAAGGATTCTTGAAGCAGTAGACTCCTTGGGATACAGTGAAACTTACCGGCTGGATAAAAACGGGAACGTCTTGGAGGAGAAAGATAAAAACGGAAATATAACAAGATATAAGTACAATAAAAATATGGCAGTAGTTGAAGAGACAAATGCTGTGGGCGATTCCCGCATTTATGAATATGATAAAGCCGGAAAAATTATAAGTATCACCAATGAAAACGGATCAAAAAAATATATGACATATGACGCCGCCGGCAGGGTAGTGGAAGAAACAAACGACCTTGGGCATTCCATGAAGTACGAATATAACAGTCTTAATATGCCTGTTAAGGTTACAAACCCTATGGACGGAAGTATACGTGTCGAGTATGATAAAACAGGAAAAACGACGAAGCTTACAGACAGCAAAGGGAAATACAGACTGTTTACCTATGATGGAAACGGCAACAGGTTGTCGAGTGTAAACAGAGAAAACGAAAAAACTCTATTCTTCTATGACTCAATGGATCATTTGATTAAGGAAAAGGATCCTCTGGCTCATGAGGTGTTGTACGAATATGATTTGAACGGAAACATAAAAAAGATTACGGATGAGAACAAAAATACCACAACATACACTTATGATGAGGAAGACCGCATAAAAACCAAGGTGACACCTATGGGACACGTGACGGAACTTTTCTATGACGAATTTGGTGAAATTATTAAAATACTGAAAAATGCGGCAGGAGACCAAAGAGCAGAAACAAATATAAAAAGAGATACGGAAGGAAATATTATAAAGGTTATAAGCCCTATGGGCTATGAAAAGACATTTTCATACGACGGAGAGGGAAACTTAGTAAAGAAAACAGATGAAATGGGTAATGAAATTTCATATGCTTATGATGCAATGAATAGAATAAAAGAGATTAATGCAGATACCAACAAGAATGAACTCTCCTATAATAAACTTGGGAAACCGGTTAAAATCAAATCATCCAATACGGGAGAAATTTCATTTGAGTATGACAGCATCAACAGGATGATTTCCGTGACGAATGAAAACGGCAATGTGGTATCTTATGAATATGATAAAAACGGAAAAAGGACAAGCATTACATATCCTGATGCGAAAAAAATCAAATATTTATATGATGCCGACATGGAGATAGAGGAAATAGAAGATGCGAATCTCAAGAAAATTATTTTTACCAAGGATGCCGAAGGAAGGATTGTAAAGCGAGAGAATATTGACGGCTCTGCTACGCTTTATGACTATAATGCGGCAGGACTTTTGGTGCAACAAAAAGAAGTCGACAAGAGCGGCATTACAAGAAGAGAAACCGTGTACTCGTATGACGATGCAGGAAACCTGAAGGGAGAAGAGCGATATTACGAAGATGTGTCTAAAAAAGATAAGACACTTAAATACTATTATGATAAGGACGGTAAGCTGTGCAAGTATGTCTCCGGAGGGAAAACTTATACCTATGAATACGACCGGGCAGGCAATCGCATAAAAGACGGAGAAAACACATATGAGTACGATATGGAAAACAGGCTCATAAAAAGAGAAAAGGCAGGCAAAGTATTCAACTATGAATATGATAAAGCAGGTAATCTTGTAAGAGAAGAAACAGAGAAAGGTGTTTTGGAATATTCATATGACAGCTTGGGTAAAATGATTGAAGCAGTTAGAGACGACGGCAGCTACAGTAAATACATATATAATCTGCCGGGAGCACGTATCGGACGGGAAGCCAAGAGGAAGAATCCTAACTATTCCTATAAAAACGCTTATATGAATAATGGAAGCGAAAGAATGCGTGACTATGAAAAGGCTCTTGTGGAAAACAGAGAAACAGGACAGGTAACATATGAAAACGAAATAGGAAGCACCATACAAAACGAGTGGGAAATGATATCGGAGCAATATACCCCTGATTATCTATCTGTAGCTGCAAGGGATATAGCTATGACAAGAAAGGGAGCATTCGAGGCGAAATATGTGTATGATGATGACGGTGAAAGATTGCTGGGAGAGTTTAGGCATGCTGACGGAACAGGAAGAGGCACGGTAAACAAGTATGGCAGATATGGAGAAAATATAGGTTCCGATATAGCTGTTGACAGTATCGGAAAAGTATATTATTTGAATGATTGCAGCCTTAACAACATAGCGGCGGTATTAGAAAACGGTGAGATAATGGAACATGCACTCTATGACCCGTGGGGAAAGATTTTGAATTATACCGACACGGATATTAACCATACCGGGCTCGATAAAATAGGTCAGTACAGCGGATATACATATGATGATATAATTGATAAATACTATGCAAAGCACAGAGTGTACGACCCGAATACGGGCAGGTTCACAAGCAGAGACCCGCTGTACTCCGGGGATAACTGGTATTCCTTTGCGGACTCGGATCCTTTGAACTTTTTAGATATGCATGGACTTAAGAAAAAAGGTAAAACTGAAAGCAAAAAGCCTAAGAAAAACACGAAAAATCCGCCGGCAAAAACCAAAAAGTCGAAAGGTAAAACCAATAACTCCAAGGGAAAAACCAATAATTCTAAGGGCAAGACTAATAACTCGAAAGGAAAGACTAAGAAAACAAAGGAAACCCCTGATAGAATATTAAATGACACTAACAAGACGTCAGATGTGGGTTTGGTACGGGATTTTGTAGCCCTGATGGCGGATAAAAGCATTGTAGAGTTGATGCATGAAGGATATGCACTGGGGTTTTGCGAGGACGGCATATATACAAGAACACGTCCGGACGGGTGGCAAAAGAGATTTGGATATATGGATATATACGATGACTATATGAATTATGTGCCTGGATTTAACATAATGGCATTGCCTTCCGATTTTGCATTTGAGGGGCAAAAATGGAGAATTGAATTATGGAAAGGTAAATACATTGGCGGCACAGGCGGAGAAATAGGGGTATATAGATTCTTTAAGAATGTAAATGTTAAGAAATATTTTGAGACTCTAAAGTGTGAGATATCCAAGAAAGGTGGAATAAAATGGAAGGAACTTCAAGACGTTGTAATGAAAAAAAAGGTAGAATCCGGTAATCAGGAGTTATATATGGCGGCAGATAAGAAAGACGATGAGGTATACAAAAGTCTTAAAATAAGTACCCTGACAGAGAATGGAAAAAGAAGGCTTTTCAAGGTAGAAGGAAATGAATGGTGGCTAACCGGATTCATGTTCGATTTTTCAATGAGTCCAAAAGAGAACCTTATTTTGGATTTTGAAATACATTTAAAGGATAAGGATAAAGCAGAATATTTCATAAAGGCTTTAAGTAGAGAGGCTGAAAGACGAAAAACAATTATGTTGGAGTATTATCAGAAAGCGAAAGAGAAGGAATTGGGAATAGTGAAAGGAGCGTGGAGATAGGGATATGGAAAAAAAGAGACTGAAAATAGCAATTGCATTAATGGTGGGTATAATTATTTTAACCTTATCAGCATGCGATCGCGGGAATGAGCCAATAGAATATTACAGTCAAAGCAGCCCCGGTATATATGCCGGTGAGGATGTCTTGGAGGTCAACGAGAAATTGATAGCGAGGTACGGAAAAAAATTTAAATATGAGAAAGAATCATCAAGTGGCTCACTCAGTTATGATGGACATAAAAGCGGAACATACACTGTAAGCTTTTTAGTGGAGAATAAAGATATGTATGATGTTTACATTGAAAAAAAAGAAAATACAGCATGGTTTCCTTTAGGTATCATTTGTACATCAGCAAAATACGTATGTAACGAAATCCCATTTTATTTTGTTGGATATGAGGTTTTGGATGGTATTAACGGAAAGATGATGATTAATGGAAAAATGAAGCCGGTTAGGGTAGGTTTTTATTCCGGAGCAACATTTACAGTTGGAGTAGGGAGCAATAACCTTGCGGATAGTAATATTAAAGACTTCCTAGCGGGTGAGGCTGATTTTGATGTTGACACTTTTACATATAAACTCACGGAGAAGGAGAAAAAGAAGCTAGGGACAGAGTGCGGAATGTTGACGTTTAGACAGGTAGAGGACGATAAAGGAACAGGGGCAGCTGAAAGGTATCTTAAGAGTAATAGAAAGGTCAGAGCAAGGCATGGAAACGGATACATACCTGTGCAGTCAAAATGTATATATTATCAGGGGGGCGTAGTAGATGGTTCACTCGATGAAAGGGCAGCCTGGGAATACAAGATAGATAATGAAAAATATATATTGTACCTATATAAGGAGGAAAATAAAGCATGGGAAGTTACAGGATGCCTGTGTACGAGTACAAGATACATTTCCGATGATGGTAAAATAGAACTAAATAAATTTAATGAATATTATACAGACGGAGAGATTGAAATCAAAGGGAAAAAAAAGAAAATAACAGGGAGACTATCGAGTAGATTTGATTTTTCTAAAGAGATGGAAATGACAATACGTTTTGTTGATGATAGAGTAAAGGTCAATGGGCAACACAATTTTTTGTTTGATTGCATTTATGATGTCGATGAGATTTACGCCAAATTTCGGAATGCTGATGGGCAGAAAGCTCTGGAGCCATACATAGAAGTGCCGGTGCATTTTAAAGAGGTAAGATGATGAAACATAGATTTAAAATAAAATTTAAGGGACTTGTAAAGAATGTAGAACACATTGGAAAAGCTGAAGGCGGAGTAGAAAAATATAAAAGGATATGACATTGATTTCAAAAAAACTACGCAGTGCGTGGCGAATTGGAAAGGAATTTAGATAATGTTGGAAGTGCATTTTATGGCAGAAGAAAACAAAGAGATAGTTATTGTAGATGATAAAACCATACAAGAAAAAATATATTTCATTCGTGGACAAAAAGTAATGCTTGATGCAGATTTAGCTGAAATATATGGTTATGAAACTAAAAACTTTAATAGACAGGTAAAAAATAATATAGAGAAGTTTGCAGGCGAAGATTTTATGTTTCAATTGACAGAAAATGAGTTTGAAAACTTGAGGTGCAAAAATTTCACCTCAAGTTGAGGCGGTTCAAGGTACCTACCAAATG